>JBFHJN010000002.1:0-109578 GCA_041595875.1 Coriobacteriia bacterium | reverse complement strand
CCGCAAGCACGCCGATAAACGGCGCCAGCCACACAAGCCATGTGGCTGAATCGAACAGAAGCTCTCTTTGCATGTTCACTCCCCTTTCCCTTACCTCTGGCCCCCTGTGGACCATTTGCCTGATTTCAGCAAAGCAGGGTAATTCTTACTAGTCAAGTTCAATCTAGTAGCAAACGGTTGCATGCAAGCATATTTCCGGCGTACAGTACCATTGGGGCGAGGGGATATCGTATTCCTGTTTGTGTGATTAGTAGTTTGTGAATGGTTGCACAAGAGAGCCGCAAACGTTTACCGACCGAATGCGTAACGTCACTCACACCGTTTTTGCACAAAGCAGTACTCCGCCGACACACACTAAGCCGTTGAGACAAACGCGCCACCGCACTGCCGGTACCCCGCAGGCGCGTGATATTCTTCATCGAAGCATCAGGTACTACACCTGAAGAAAGCAGGGGGACGATTGACTCTGGACATAGACCCGTCTGAAGCCACAAAGGTGTTCAAAGCGTTTGAGTCCGGTCGCCTCGACCAACTCTTCACCGAAGCGAACACCGAGTACTACGATCGCGAGGGCTTCAACGCGCTCCGCTTTGGCGTTGGCGTTCCTCGTGAGTCGGTGTGGCGCCTTATCTCGGCAATACGAATGGCCACCGGGCTACTGGTGCTTGAGAGTGCCTGGGGCGATTTCCAGGTGCGCGTGACGCCTACCGCGCAACTCATGGAAGCCCTCTACCAGATCGACACGTGGGAAGCGCGCAACATGGTGGGAAAGACCGGGCTTCCCTCTGACGAGGAGTGGATCGTTCAGGACCGTCTGCTGGTTGAAGAAGCGGTGCGCGTGGCCCTTAGCAAGACCGGGGATGGCGAACCTACGAAGTCCGATCTCAAATATGCACGTGCCGAGGTCATCGCCACACTCTACGACGACGTACCCCCTACCAGCTCGGCAGGTATAGTCGCCATGCGCTTCTATCGCACGATGCGCTCCCTGCCGGATGCACGCTTCCGGCCCATCACACCCGACTACATCACCGAGGTGCATCGGCTGCTCAAAGAAGGTGAACCCGATGCAGGCATGCTGAGGGCAAGCGACATCCCTCCGCTAGGCGATCGTGCATCCACCACCGCTCCCGCCCGTATCATGGGCGAACTACAGGCGATGCAGTCCTACACCGATAGCCTAGACGTACCGTTCGTCCACCCGCTGATCAAAGCACTCGCGCTTGCCTGGTGGATCCGGCGTGTCCAGCCGTTCGACCAATACAACTACCTGGTGAGCCGTCTGGTATCCATGGCGTACGCACTCCGCCACGGGTATCACGTGACCGGCATTCTGGGGTCGCCCGGAGAACTCAAAGAGCTCCCACAAGACAGCGGCGACCTCACCTCCGTGATGATCCGGCAGCTCAAGGTCATCCACGCGTCGAAGGAGCTGGGCGCACGGGAACTGGAACGCCGGGTCGTCCGCTATAAGGAAGTCACCACCCGTTTCAGAGCGCTGGGCATCAACCATCGCCAGGCGCTCATTCTGGATCGAGCGCTGAAGAACCCTGAAACCACGTTCACGATCAAGCACCACGCCCGCACGAGAGAGCTTGCCTACGAGACGGCGCGCCAGGACTTCCTCAGGCTCGTAGAGCCGGGCTATCTGGGGCAACGCAAGAAGGGCAAGGCCTTCGAGTTCCGCCTCGCACAGGATGCCGAGAAGAAGTTGAGCAAGAAGCTGACGTAGCGTTCGGCCCTGATGCACACCCCGGCCAGAGTCGGGAACATACCCACGTAATGATCGACGCAGCGACGTGTCGGGAGATCACGGGGGCATGATGTATCAGCGACGGATCTTAGCAGTAGCGGTCCTGATGGCGTGCGCGTTGTTCGCACTTGTCGCGTGCAATGGGGGTACGGGGGAGCCGGTGGTCGTGGCATCGACGCCGACCGAACCCACATCCACTCCCACCCCTGAGCCCGACGAACCGCAACCCGTGCCGCTGGATCAGCTCACCATCTCGCTGGAGCCGGTGGTCGACGGCTTCGAGTTCCCGCTCTTCGTGACGAGCGCCGGAGACGAGACCGGCCAGCTGTATGTCCTGGAGAAGACCGGTCGTGCGTGGATAGTCAGCAACGGGGTCCGCTCGGCAGAGCCGTTCCTGGACCTGAGCGACGTGGTGAGCACCGAAAGCGAGCGGGGCCTTTTAGGCATCGCCTTCTCGCCGTCATATGCCGAGGACGGCATGTTCTTCGTGAACTACACGGATCGTGACGGCGCCACCACCATCTCCCGGTTCCTCTCAAGCGACGGCGCGGCTGATCGCGCCAGCGAGGAGAAGCTGCTGACCATCCCGCAACCCTACAGCAACCACAACGGCGGGATGATCACCTTTGGACCCGACGGCGACCTCTATATAGGCATGGGCGACGGCGGCAGCCGGGGCGACCCGGAAGGCAACGGGCAGGACCTGGGCACGCTGCTTGGAGCGATGCTGCGCATCGACGTGACGCGCGACGGCAGCCAGACGCGAAGCACCGGGTACGCCGTGCCGGACGACAACCCCTTCGTGGGCACCAGCGGTGCGCGACCCGAGATCTGGGCATACG
The DNA here is from genome assembly GCA_041595875.1 of Coriobacteriia bacterium. Classification (GTDB taxonomy): domain Bacteria; phylum Actinomycetota; class Coriobacteriia; order Anaerosomatales; family Anaerosomataceae; genus UBA2279. The sequence continues at coordinate 106,983 of JBFHJN010000002.1, read as the reverse complement.
GGCTGCGCAACCCGTGGCGCTTCTCCTTCGACCGCCTCACAGGCGACCTGTGGATAGGCGATGTTGGGCAAAACGCATACGAAGAGATCGACTTCGCACCGGCCTCCTCGGCAGGCGGAGAGAACTACGGCTGGAACCTCTACGAGGCCACACACCCCTATCCGTCCGGAGCGACAGCCGCTTCGGGCGACTTCACGCCACCGGTCATCGAGTACGGCCGCAAAGCCGGGCAGTCGGTCACCGGCGGCTACGTCTATCGCGGCTCGGCATATGAAGCGATGTGGGGCACCTACCTGTATGGCGACTACGGGAGCGGCTCGCTGTGGGGTCTGCGGCGCGCAAGCGATGGCACGATCGAGAACCGCCTGCTCTTGGAGACCGGGATGCCGCTCACAAGCTTTGGGGAAGACGATGACGGCGAGCTCTACGTCGTGGACATCAGCGGCGGCACGATCTACCGCATCGTGGCGCAGTAGACTAGAACGCAAGAAGATGCGACGAGACCCCCGACTTCCATCCGGGGGTCTCGCCCATCCCAGGCAGTGACGCCAGGGTCAGTTCACTGGCGCCACCCGGACGTCCATATACATGCCGTCACGGCTCACACCCAGAACCTCTATCTTGGTTCCCGTATTCGGCGTGATCACGCTACCGGTGGGGTTGCTCGCACTCCAATACGACAGCGTGTCGTTGAAGACCGGCACCGCCGCAAGCTTCGGGATATACGACGCACGACTGTTGTAGTGCAGCGTGAGCGACTCGGTGCGATCGAGACCGAACGTCGCGTCATAGGTCTGCACCCTGTTGCGCCACACCTTCTTGTCGGGCCTTAGCAGCGGCTCGGGGTGCGCATCAACGGGTAGCGCAAAACCGCTGCCGGGATGCACGCCCACGTTGTTGTCGGCCTGCGAATCGTCGCAGTACCAGACAAGCAGCCCGTCTTGATACGGGAAGCGCTCCACCCAGTTGACCGCCGCGTTCTTGCCCTTCAAGAACCCGAAGTTGTAGACGTTAGCCAACGTCTTGTCATAGCCCCAATACTGCCTGAACTCGGCCAGGTAGTAGTTAGTGTATAGGCCGGACTCATGGCCGGACGTCCGCTTGAAACCGTCGAACGTCCAACCTGTCTCGCTCTCGGCGCCATCCACAGCCATACCGGTGATAGCGATGTCGTCCACCATGAAGCCGGGCTCGGTCACAGCACCGTCGGTCCAGTACCTGAAGCCCAGCAGCACGTCTCCTTCATACGCCGAGAGATCCGCTGTGAGCCGCGTCCACTTCTTCGTAGAACCCGTGATACCGAACCCGAAGTTCTGACCGTTGGGGTCGGTGGTGGTGGACTTGTTCGTCTCCACGCTCTCCCAGGTGGCACCGCCGTCTGTGGAGACCACGAGATACGCGTAGTCCCAATCAAGCTCTATCTGATAGAACGCCTTCGCGGTGAAGGTGGCACCCGCGGGCAGCGTCATGGCCTTGTACATATAGTTGTCCAGGTCATCGCCGGTCCCGCTCCAGTAGAACCACTCGCCCGCGTACGGCTCTCCGATATCCTCCTCAACCAGCTTGTCAGGCAGATTCACCACAAGCGCCTGCGCCTTGGTGCTGTTGAACTCCGCCGGACCAAGCGTCACCACATCGGTGTCTCCCGCTTCAACCGTGGCGGTGTTCAGCCAACCCAACTGCAGCTTCTCCCATGGGCCGAGATGACCCGGCATGGAGCCGATATCGTACTCGTTGTCCGAGAGCCACGAACCCGATGACATGAGCGTCCAGAAACCGGTCGAGTTCTCGCCGGCGCCGGATGTGTCATAAAGGTCCGGAAGACCCAGGTCGTGAGTGAACTCATGCGTGAACACGCCCACGCCGCCGTTCTCGGGCTGGATGGTGTAATCGCCGATCCAGTAGTCGCTGTCCCCGATCTGGATACCGCCGTAGAAGTTCTCCTGCGGGTCGGTCGGGTCGTCAGGGTTGGGAACGATCGGCCCCTGCTGGCCGATCAGCGTGTAGTACGCATACCAGCTGTGGCTCCAGATGGAGTCGTCGCCCAGCTCGCCACCGCCGGCCTCGTTCCCCTCGCCGGAGTGCAGGCTCTGGAAGTGATCGATGTAGCCGTCGGGCTCATCGAAAATGCCGTCACCGTCGAAGTCATAACGGTCCCAGACGTCGAATCCGGCCAGGTACGCGTCGATCTCCGCGTCCGACATCCCGGCCGTGATCTGCATGTCGTACCAGCCGTCGAGCGAGTCCGCCAGGAACTGCCACACGTTGGTGGCCGTGCCGGGGCCCGGGTCGCCGTCATCGTATTCCACCGCGTCGCCGGGAACCGGTACCCACTCGGTCACATCGCCTTTGACGGTGTAGGCACCGCTGGACTGCTCGAGGAAGAACTCGCGCATCGAGTTGACCTCGTCACCCTCGGCGAACAACAGGTCGAGATAGTAGTCCCGGCTGAAGTCGTTGACCCAGATCGTGGAGTTGTCCACGGTGCGGTCGGGCTCGGGAATGGAGTTGTGCGGATAGTCGGCGAACTCACCGGGCACGGTCCACACGTCGCCTTCACCCTCACGCGTAAGCTCTACGAACTCGCCTTCCTCGACCTCATAGACGCCGCCGCTCGCCTTGCCGCCGAGCAAGGCCGCAACCGCTCGCTTCTTGAGGTCGGCCTGCTTGTCGCCCAGCGGGTGGGAGCGCTTGTCGCTCTTCACCTTCCAGCCCGGCGTGTCCACCACATCTCTGGGCACCGCAGCCATGGCGGCTGCAGGAACGATGAGCGCCAGCACAGCCACCAGCGCAACGAACTGCCTGATTCTTCCTCGCATACGAGCCTCCCCACGTGCCATGCGCCGCTGACCGCGGCCTACGGCGCGCCCCTCCTGCGTTTGCGAGCCTAGAAGCGTGAGTAATCCAGTTGGTACCCGAGGAGGGAGGCAGGCACGCGCCGCAGCGCGATTCTATCCAAGCCTGAACGGCTCGTTCACGCTGGGTCATTCATGCGGCGGAGGTTTGCCGAGATGAGATCAGACGAATCGTTTGTCCACATACTGCGAGGTGAACAGCCGCAACGTCGCGCTGTAGTCGGGCACGAAGCGCAGTGTGTCGCCAACGCGCGGCGGCGGCGTCATCGCGTCCACGTCCAGCACCAGATGATCGCTTGAGGCGCCAAGCACCTCCACGCCGGCATCCAGCGGTCGCAGCCCCTCGGGAGGCGCATCCTGGCGGCCGATCGCGCAGATAGCGCGCAACCGCTCGCCGCGATCCTCGAAGACCGGCCGTCCGCCGAAGGCATCCTGCGCGCTGATGCCGCGAGGCTTGCTGGGCTTGCGCATGACCTCGATGACGGGTGCCTCGGCGATGATCGCGTCGGTGTGCAGGCCTAAGAGGGGTTCTCGAGTCACGGTGCTCACGCCCAGGATGATGCTCTCGCCGATGCGAAGACCGTCCACGCGCTTTGGCAGCGTGCCCTCCACGAGCGCGTCCAGCGAACTCGACATCCCTCCGCTCACGTAGAGTCGGCGTCCGGTGAGCGCTTCTGCAGTCTGCGTAAGCGCGATGAGTTCGCCGAGGTTCTCGGCTGTGGGCACGATGGCGCCATAGCAGGTGAGGCTCACGCCGATGCCGTGAAGAACGATATTGGGAAGCGCCTCGACGCGCTCCACGAACGCCGGCAGATCCCCGGGCATCATGCCTTCGCGCAGGTCGCCCAGATCCACCATCGCCACGACAGAGTGCGACCTGCCCAGACGCCCGGCTGCGGCATCAAGCGCCACCACCGTCTCGGTCTCGCTTTCAAGCGAGACGTCAGCAAGGCTCACGGTCTTCTCGGCAAGCGCGGGAACGGGAGCGCGCAGCAGCCACAGCGGCGCGCTGATACCTGCGGCGCGGAGCCCGGCGAGGTTCTCCAGCCGCGAATCCGCAAGTCCGCTCACGCCGCCAAGCAGCATCGCGCGAGCGACCTCAGGAGACCCGCACGTCACCTTCGTGACGCCGATGACCTCGCGCCCGCCAAGCGCGTCGACGACACGGCGCGCGTTGTCGGTGATCTTGGCTAGATCGATGGTGACGGTGGCCTTCTCGGACATGGATGTCCTTTCCAAAAATCACCTTCCGTACCCACCAGTGTACCCGCATGTCGGGGTATGTACGACATACAGGGGATCCGGCGCTTTATGCAATATCAGCACGGGAGTGAAGGAGCTGCAGCATGGACGGTTACTGGCATCGATCGTTGCTCGTGAACCTGACCGACGGCACTATCCAGACTCATGATGTGCCCAACGCGTGGTTCGAGGACTACGTTGGCGGTGAAGGCATCGGCGTCCGCAGCTTCATGGATCTTGCGGACATGGACAAGCCGCCGCTCGATCCCTCTCAGCCCCTGATCTTCACCACAGGCCCGCTCACCGGGACCGCTGCGCCCACCTCGGGCCGAACCTGTATCGTCTTTCGCTCCCCCGCATCCGGCGGCCTGGGACTTGCCAATGTGGGCGGGCATCTCTCGCCGGCGCTCAAGAAGACCGGCTACGACATGATCGCGTTCACCGGTCGTGCCGAGAAGCCCGTCTATGTGCATATCGACGACGACGTCGTCCAGATCAAAGACGCCGCCGGGCTGTGGGGGCTTGGCGTGACCGATACCGAGGCCGCGCTCAAGGCCACGGTGGACAGCAAGGCGTTCCAGATCGCATCCATCGGCCCGGCCGGCGAGAACGGCGTGATGTTCTCGGCGATCATGACGGACGGTGAACGTGCAGCCGGGCGCGGAGGCGGCGGCGCGGCCATGGGCTCCAAGAACCTCAAAGCGATCATCGTGCGCGGGACCAAAGCGCTGCCCACGGCGGACCCGGACAGGCTCAAAGAGGTTGCGAAGAAGGCCCGCGAAGAGCTGCTGTCCGAGGAGTTCGTCAAAGACGAGATGAAGCCCTTCGGCACACCCAGCTTCTACGACTCGATCAGCGCCCTTGGCCTGCTGCCGACGCAGAACTGGCGACGCACGACGTGGGACGAGACGATGGACAAAGTCGGCCACGCCGCGTACCACGAGATCCTCGAAGTGAAGCCCTACGCGTGCTCCGGCTGCCCCGTTGCCTGCGGGCGCGTGACCACCGTGAAGGACGGCCCGTTCGCCGGCAGCCACGGTGGCGGCCCCGAGTACGAAACGATGGGTGCCTTCGGCTCCAAGTGCCTGGTGGACGACATCCGCGCGATCGCAAAAGCGGGTCACCTGTGCAACGACCTCGGTCTGGACACGATCTCGGCCGGTCAGGTCATCGCCACCGCGATGGAATGGCAGGAGAAGGGCATCCTCCCCGCCGAGAAGGCCGACGGCCTGGATCTCTCCTGGGGCAACGGCGCCGTGCTCCCCGTGCTGCTGGACAAGATCGCACGTCGCGACGGCGTCGGCGATCTGCTCGCCAAAGGATCGCAGCGCGCGGCTGAGTCCTTGGGCGGAGACGCGGCAGACTACGTGATGACGGTGAAAGGCGTGGAGCTGGCATCTTGCGGAGTCCGCGCAAGCAAGGGCGAGGGCATCAGCCATGCGGTCTCACCACGCGGTGCCGACCATCTGCGTCCCTACGCGTCGGTCGTCGATGCGTTCGCGTATCGCAATTCCGAGTTGGGCATCGAAGGCGACATCGACTTCCTGGACGACGACAATCAGTGGTGGGTCAAGCCGTTCATGGAGTTCTCGATGACCACCAACCTCCTGGGCACGTGCCTCTTCTCGGTGATCACCCTGGCTATCCAGCCATCGACCTACGCCGAGCTTCTCTCGGCCGCTACCGGAGCGACGTGGGACAAAGAGCGCTTGCTCAAAGCCGCCGAGAGGGTCATCAACCTCGAGCGTCTGGCGAACGCGAAGTTCGGCTTCACGCGCGCGGACGACACCCTGCCTGTGCGCCTCACCACTGAGCCTGCTCCCGATGGACGTGGCGAAGGCCAGGTGGCGAACATAGGCGTCTCGCTCGATAGCTTCTACACCGCGATGGGATGGGATCTGGCGACCGGTCTTCCCACCGCCGAAACGGTCGAGCGTCTCGGTCTGGCCGACGTCGTCTAGCGTCGAGACCGGACTCGCTGTCTGGTTGAAGAGCGTCCCGCAGACACGCGGGGCGCTCTTCTCTTGCAAGGACACTTCAACAGCCATATAGTTCAACGCATGAACAATTCAAACGATGAACCTAACTTCGAGGACATGGATCCCAACGCCTTGCTCGATGAGATCGGCGCGGGGGCCATCGTCATGGCGCGGATGATGAACGGGCGCTACGGCCTGGGCTCGGCCTCGACCGATCTGGCGCTGCCTCACTACCTCCTCCTGCGCACGCTGCGCGATGTGGGCCCCATGCGTGTCTCGGACGTTGCCGAGTCATGCGGGATGAAGAACTCCGCGGTCTCCATGGCGCTGCAGGCGCTTGAGGAACGCCAGCTCATCTCCCGGCAGCATGACGAGTCCGACCGCAGGGTCGTGCACGTCACGCTCAGCGATGCAGGACTTGCACGGCTCGATGCCGCAGAACAGGAACGGCGCGAGACGATGCGCCGCTATACCGCCATGCTCCCGGCGGAAGACCTTCGCACGATGGCGCGCATCATGCGCACACTGATCGACTCCATGGCGGCAGAGAACGGCTAGGCCGCCCTTGCACCGATACATCTCGTCCGCAGGCGGCAGCCTGTCAGCGAAAGGAATCACATGGATCGTCTCACCGGCTTCAGTCTGAAGAACGCCGCCGTCATCATCATGGCGGCCATCATGGTAGTGGTAGGAGGTCTCTACTCCTCCACGCTGCTGAAGAAAGAAACGATGCCGGATGTCTCCATCCCCATCGTAGCCATCGTCACACCGTATCCCGGCGCGGCGCCGGCAGACGTCCACGACAAGGTGACCGAGCCCATCGAGCAGGCCCTCGGGCAGGTCGAAGGGCTGAAGATGGTCCAGTCCACATCCAGCGACTCGGTCTCGGTCGTCGTGGCCGAGTTCAGCTACTCGGCAGACATGGATGTAGCCGAGACCGACATCAACGAGGTGCTCAAGGGGCTCGACCTGCCGGAGAACGTCATGGAGTCCACGACCTCCCGCGTGAGCATGGGCTCGCAGCCCATCCTCAAGTTCGCCGTATCGGGCGGCACTTCTGCCGAAGAGCTCCAGTCCGCTGTTCGCAGCGTCGTCGTTCCTGCGCTGGAATCCGTGGACGGCGTCGGCGAGATCAACAGCAGCTCTGACACCGCCGGCGCGGTGAAGATCGAGTTCAGGGCCGATGTCCTGGACGAGAAGGGGCTCACGGAGTCGACGGTGATCCAGCAGCTGCAGGCCACCAACCTCTCGTTCCCCATCGGCTCCGTTGAGATCGACTCGGTAGACAACCCCATCCGCGTCGGTGGCAACATAGGCAGCCTCAAAGACCTTGAAGACCTGCAGATCGCCATCTACCCCAACACGAACGCGCTGTACGCTGACGCCTTCGCACAGATGGGCGAGGGCATGGGCGCTTTGGGCAGCGCCGTGGGACAGCTGGGTGAAGGCGTGGGCGCTTTGGGCAGCGCCGTGGGCGATATCGGCACAGGCATGGGCGACATGGCCGAAGGTCTGGGCATGCAGGCGGGCATGGTAGCCGCGCTGCAAGACGTCCAGGCGCAGCTGCTGGACGCGAAGATCCAGGTGGCCGATGCAAACTCGCTCATGCGGGACCTGGAAAGCCAGAACGCCACGAACACCCCCGAATACATGACCGCCGAGGCAACCGTCAACGCTCTTGAGACCCAGGCGATCCCGGGACTGACCGCCGCGGTGGACGGGCTCAAGGCCCAGCTTGCGGCGCTGCAGTCCTCCGCGACCAGCACGCCGTCCTCCTCGGCGAGCATGCCATCGATGTCGATGCCGTCCGGTTCGGCAAGTGCCTCCTCAGACATGGAAATGGCCGAGCCCACCATCGAGCTGGTCTCGCTTGGAGAGCTGGCGGACATCAGCTATGACGACGGCTCGTCCGGCTCCTTCAGTCGCGCTGGCGGCAAGCCGGCGGTGCTGTTCGACATCGTGAAGACGCAGGAAGCCAACACCGTGGATACCGCCGCAGCCGTGCGTACAGCTCTGGATGAGGTGCGCGACCAGCTCCCCGCAGACACCGAGTTCACCTACACATACGACGGCTCGGTGATCATCGAGGACTCGATATCAGACATGATCCGTGAAGGACTCATGGGTGCGCTGTTCGCCTTCCTGGTGATCTTGCTCTTCTTGCGCAACTGGCGATCGACGATCATCTCGGCGATATCGATCCCGCTCTCGGTCATCATCGCGCTTCTGGCGATGAAAGCCGTTGGCGTCACCATGAACATCATGACCCTTGGCGGACTCACCGTTGCCATCGGGCGTGTGGTCGACGACTCCATCGTGGTCATCGAGAACATCTTCAACCACATCCAGGCGGGCGCTGAGCGCACCCCCGAGATGATCCGCGCCGCAACCGCAGAGGTATCCGGCGCGATCACGTCCTCCACCATCACCACGATGGCGGTCTTCGCGCCCATGGCGCTGGTGGAAGGCATCGTGGGCAAGATCTTCACGCCGTTCGCGCTGACGGTGGCGGTCGCACTGGCAGCCTCGCTGCTCGTCTCGGTAACGGTCGTCCCGCTGCTGGCGAAGTGGTCGCTGCTGGATGCGAAAGTCCACGACCGCGACGAGGCCAACACGCGCTCAGGACGCTGGTACCGCAACACGCTTGAGTGGGCGCTGGACCACAAGGGCACGGTCATGGTGACCGCCGCATTGATGCTGGTGGGTTCGCTCGCCCTCATACCGGCGGTGGGAATGGGCTTCATGAGCTCGATGTCTGAGCCCTACATCCAGATAGACGTGGAATACCCCGCCGGCTACAACGCGGCGGACGTGGACAACGCGCTCAAGTCCATCGAAACAGGGCTGGAGAAAGACGACGAGGTCATCTTCTACACGACCAACGTCAGCAGCGCGGGCGGCTTCAACATGGCCGGAGGCGGCGTGATCAGCGGCAACCGCGGCACGGTCTTTGTCGCCTTCGACCCCGACTCGGACATGGAAGACGCCGGGAAGCGGATGCACGCCCTTGCCGATCCGCTCGCCAGCGACGGCGCAGAGGTGAAGGTGGGCGAGATCTCGTCGATGGGCGGCTCGGCCAACTCGGTCGACCTGGTGGTCACCGGTCCGTCGATCGAAGCCATCGGCGAAGCGACCGTTCAGATCGAAGACGCCATCTCAGGCCTCGACGGCCTCCAGAACGTGACCACCAACCTGAGCGAGACGCGTCCGCAGATCACGATCGACGTGGACCAGGTCGCCTCGGCGCGTGTGGGCCTGAACGCCGCGATGGTCGCGGGCATGGTGCGCGGCTACGTGGCCGAGCAAAGCGCCGGGTTCATCGAGCTTGAGGGACGCGACACCGAAGTCGTCTACATCACGCAGCTGGGCGACGTGTCGTCGGTGGACACCATCGCGGACCACACGCTGAGCACGCCGCTGGGCGACACGGTGCGCATAGGCGATATCGCCAAAGTCGAGGTCATCGAGACGCCGGTCTCGGTCCTGACGCGCGACGAGCGCGAGTTCGCCTCCGTCTCGGCCGCGGTCACCGTACGCGACACCAGCACCGTCATCAGCGCGGTGGAGGACGCGGTTGCCGAGCTCGACCTGCCGGCAGGCGTTGAGGTTGAGACCTCGGGCATCGCAAGCATGATGAACGAGAGCTTCCAGCAGCTTGGCATAGCGATGCTCATCGCCATCGCTGCGGTCTACCTGGTGATGGTGCTGACCTTCGGCGAGGCCATCGCCCCTCTCGCCATCATGTTCTCGCTGCCGTTGGCGGTCATCGGCGGCATCATCGGTCTGTTCGTGACCGGCCTTCCGCTGGACATGCCGGCAATGATCGGCGCGCTCATGCTGATCGGCCTGGTGACCACCAACGCCATCATGTTCATCGAGCGCGTGAACCAGAGGCTCGGCGACGGGCTATCGCGCCGGGACGCGCTCCTCGACGCGGGGACCAACCGCATGCGGCCCATCCTGATGACAGCGCTCACCACCATCATGGCGCTCATCCCGATGGCCACCGGTATGGGTAGCGGCGCGATGTCCTCGCAGTCGCTGGCGATCATCGTGGTGGGTGGACTCACCACCTCAACCGCGCTCACACTCATCGTCGTGCCAGTGGTCTACGACCTGCTCGAGACGCAGAAGGAGCGCCTGCTGCATCTGGCAGGCAAGGCGCAACCGGCAACCGCCGAGTAGGGCTTCAAGCTCACAGCCACAGGGCGTTCCGCGATCAAGCGGGGCGCCCTGTTCGCGTCCCGGGACCGGCTACTCCCCCATGCTCCGGCGCATCAGCGCGACCACCGCATCCGCCAAGAAGTGAGCCGAAAGCGCGCCGCAACAAGCGAAGACGTAGTCCCGGTCAAGGGCGATACGCGCGTCCGCGGGCGGCAGCAACCGCTCGGCATGATCGCCGATAGCGGCGCGAAGCATCCCCTCGCCATCGGGCAGCCGCGTAAGCGCGCCGCCGGTGCCCACCACCAGCCGGCACGCGGTGAGGTCACGACCGCGCGCGACGGTCTTGCGGCCCGTGGGCGTGTACAGATGCGTGAGCGCGCCCGCGTGACGATGCATGCCGGTGACCGTGGCGGTGACCGCCAGCAACGAGGCGGCCACGATGTCTTCGAGGGTCACCGGCAGCGCAGGTGGCAACGGATCCGGGCGCTGCTCCGGCGCAAGCAGCTCGGCCACCGTGGCGGCGCTCACGAACGTCCCCAGATCGCCCTCAACAGTGCGCTTGGCGTGCGGCTGAGGATCCAGCGCCATCGCCGCGATCTCAGGGCTGCCGTCGGTGACCGAGTGGACATCGGTGGTGGCGCCGCCCACGTCCACAACAACGAGGTCTCCCTCAACATCAGACAGCAGCTCGGCGGCGATCAGGACAGCGCCGGGCGTGGGCAGGATGCGCCCCGTGACCCACTCGCCGATGCGCTCCATACCGGGTGCGTGGATGATGTGCTCTTCAAACGCGTCGTGGATGACAAGGCGCGCCGGCAAGATATCAAGCTCGTCCACAGCGGGGTAGACATTGCGGGTGACGCGCACACGGAAACCCGCGCTCTCCAGCAGAGTACGGACCTCCCCTGCCGCCACGGAGTTTCCCGCATAGACGACCACCGGACGCACCGCCAGCTCGGTGAGTCGCCGGGCGTTATAGTGCGCCACCTCGGCGTCGCCACCTTCGACTCCCCCGGCGAGCAAGACCAGGTTGGGGCAGACCGCCTCTATCTCGCGCAGGTCCGCGTCGCGCAGCTTGCCGGCGGTCTGATAGCGCACCACGGCGCCCGCGCCAAGCGCCGCCTCGCGCGCCGCCATCGCGGTCATCTTCTGCGTGAGGCCGTGCACGGTCATGCGCAGACCGCCCGCTGCCGAGGAGGTCGCCACGGTGACATCAGGAGCCAGAGGCCCCAGCTTCGCTTCCAGCATGGCTCGCGCGGCGTCTATCCCAAGGCCCACGTCGCCTTGCGCCACACTTGTGGCCGCAAAGCCCTGCCCCAGAAGGCACGGCGTCGTCTCCGGGTAGTGTGCAAGCCCGTCGAACGCGCTCACCACGGTGGTGGTGGAGCCTATCTCGGCGACCAGTGCATCGATGCGTCGGGACCCGGGCGTCACACGCTCTCCTCTCGGCGGGATGTCCACCTCTATTCCATACCTTCCGGGGCAGCAGGGCAACCTCTCGCACTGCGCGCTTGCACGGCGGTGACATAATGGACGCCGGGGGTGAGGACTTGAGGCTGCCGCTACGCGTATTCGCCATCCTGACGCTGTGCGCCGCCACGCTCGTTCCGGCGGGCTGCAGCAGGACCGGGCCCACACCGCCTGTCCGCGAAAAGACGACGCCCGATACCACCGCCGCCGTGGCACCGCTCACGACGACCATTACCGAAGAGGAGACCCCTATGCAGCCGTCTCAGACGACCACGCTCACCATCGTCTACGACAACACCGCGCCCGTCACGGACGGGGGCGACGCTCTGAGAACGGCCTGGGGCTTCTCATGCCTTGTCGAGACGACCGGCACCGTGGTGCTCTTTGACACCGGGGGTGACGGCCCCATCTTGCTGCACAACATGCAGGAGCTCGGCATCGATCCGGCTTCCATCGACATCGTGGTGCTCTCGCACTTCCACAGCGATCACACCGGTGGGCTTGCCGCGCTGCTTGACGCCTGCACGCCGGGTTCAGTCTTCATGCCACAGGCGTTCCCCGCCGAGTTCAAAGAGCAGGTGAGCGAACGGACGCGTGTCGTAGAGGTCACAGGGCCGGCAGAGATCGCCCCGGGGATCACCAGCACGGGAGAGATGGGCTCCTCCATCATCGAGCAGGGAATCGTGGTGCAGACAGCCGATGGCCCCACCCTCATCACCGGCTGTGCCCACCCCGGCATCGTAGAGATCGCCACCCGCATGGCCGAGAAAGACGGCCTCGCCCTGGTAATGGGCGGATTCCACCTCAAGGACTCAAGCGACGCACAGATCGCCTCGGTCATAGCGAAGCTGGAGCAACTGGGCGTAGCGCGGGTCGCCCCCACGCACTGCACGGGTGATCGCGGCCGAACCCTGTTCGCCGAGTCCTTCGCGGAGCGATTCGTGCACGTAGGACTGGGTAGCGTGATCGTGATCCCTGAGACGGAATAGGGCACCGACCCCAGGCGCTGTAGATCAGAAGCGCCCCCCGCCTGATGGCAGGGGGCGTTCTGTTGTTGGATCGGCGTACCTGCAGCTACGGGATCAACTGCGTGATCGCCGGCGCTTCAGACCGGTTGTGGTCGAACGCGTAGGGCATGATCCGACGGAAGTGCACGTCCATCTCACCGACTCCCTTCGGCCCTTCGTCGTTCCACACCATGTAGGCCTTGGACGCGTCTGCGCTGAGCTTGACCTGCACTTCTCCCTGGCTCGAATCGCCCTTGGCCAGGTAGAAGGGCCGGAAGACGGTCTCACCGGCATGATTGCCAAGGCTGTCTGTCGGCACGGTCTTCTCCTCAAGGACCCACGTATCGCCCCAGTTCAGGCTGTAGGTGTACTGCAAGTCGAGCGGGACCTTGCCGACGTCTTCCTCCTCATCGCCGTCCTCGCCGTGCGAGATGGCGTTCACTTCGCCGGTACCCCAGGTCAACCACATCGCCGAGAAGTCCTGCTCGTCCTCGGGGTGACCTGAATCGGCGATCGGCGACCCTGGCGGCACGATCCGCGGCTCGATGATGTTCACCTTGTTGTTGGTCAGAGTCGTGATGTTGCGCGCGGGCTCAAAATCACCCGCAGCGATGAACTCCTCCACGACCTCCGTAGTCCCCTCTTGCGGGTTGCGGAAGACCTCGGACCAGGTAGCGCCCTGACCGTTGTACTCGTAAACGCCGTACGGGTCGCTGGCCGGCGTGGTCGTGAATGTGGCGCCGCCATCAAACGAGCGACGGATGTAGAGGTTGTAGACGTCATTTCCGTTGCGCGCGGACTTCCAGTTGGGAGTCCAGGTGTAGCCAAGGACCAGCAGGTCTCCTCGCAGGTATCCTCGTTGCGCCTGCGCGTTGTCGTTGGCGTACTCCCATGAGTAGTCGGCCAGGTTGCTTTCGTCCTGGGTCCATCTGACGAGCTTGATTCCCTTGTCGGGGTCATCCAGCTGATCCGGGTTCTCCCAGAACTCCGTTGGAGTGACCGCGCTGACGTTGGTGGCTCCAGGCACGATGTACTCCGTTGAGTACGGATTGCCTTTGGCGGTGTTTGGTATCTCCCACCGTCGGATGTAGATGTCCGAGGGACCACCACGACCGGCTTCGCCCTGCTTGTAGACCATGACCATCACGGTACCGTTGGGCTTGGTGATCGTGTTCTTCTTGAGGGCCAGCTCCTTCCCCTGCACCAGGAAGCGCGGACGGCGAGCATTCTCATACGCCGGGATCGCTTCCCCCTGCCAGTCCAGCATCTGCGATCCATCCTCATTGAGGACCCATGCCGGCTCAAGCGTGTCAGGATCGGTCGCCTGCAGGTTGAGAATAGTGCCTCCGGATACGGTCTCCGGCTCCTTCCAGTCGAAGCTGTGGTACACGATGTTCTTGCCGATGTCAGGCTTGTATCTGCCACTACCGCTGCCGTCGTGCTCCGGGTCTTCCGAGACCTGGTCTTCATGGACTATCCCGTGACAGCTGTAGCACTGCTCCTCATCGTACTTGCCTTCATGAACTATCCCGTGACAATCGGAGCAGAACTCCGTCTCCAGCACGTCGTCACAATCCGACTCGACGTAGTCTCCCTCTTCGAAGTCGGGGTCATCGGTGTCACTGTGCGCGTTGGGCATGCCACCACCCAACCCCTTGCTCTCCTCGTAACCCACGATCGCCCATGCACTGAGCGTCCCATCCGACTTCTTGTAGCCTTGCAAGAACAGCGCTGGACGCGTTGACGCCGTATCGCCGTCCAGCAGACGTCCGTCGGCGGTTATCGCGACCTTCTTGGGAACACCCTTCTTGTTCACTGTTTCGTACCAGTCGGCAATCTTGTTCAGCTTGTAGGCGTAGCTGTGCGTCCCGATCTCTTTGCCATCCTCATCAAGCAGCGGAGTCCAGGTGGTCGGGTCGTCATTCCCGACCGGATACCCGTCCTCGTCAAGCTCGACTTTGATGTTGTCGGTGTTGATGGTCTCGTTGTCCGTAAGGCGCACAGGCAGCGAGAACGGCACCAGTACCTTGAGCCTGCCGACGATATCCGAGTCCTCGTCGTGTTTCGATTCACCCGGTGACACCCAGTTGGTGTCCACGTCATCGAAGTCTTCCATGGAGATGTAGCTGTACCAGATGTCGGTACCATGGCTGGCAATCGCTCCACTCCAGCCCACTCCGGAGCCCTTGCCCTGACCTGGCCGGATACCCTCCGGATCCTCTTGCCAGGCGATGGCGAAGCCAGCCAGGTTACCTGCGGCGGCCTCCACCAGCTGCATGGCATTGCGACGAGCAGAGGTGAGACGCTCCGGTTTGTACCAGGTCACATCGCCCGTGTCTTTGTCGATCACGCCACGCTGAGTCCACACGGCGTTGTAGGGAAGCTCGCCCACTTCTTCAAAGCCAAGCTCCGTGTAGTCGGTGGAACGCTGCGGTCCGCCAACTCCCCAGATGTCCTCCGTGTAGTAGGGGTCATCGTACGGATAGGTGTCGGTGGGGTCGGTCGCACTTGTTTCGATCGAGTAGCGAGGACGACCTCCCTTGGCGTACTTGCTTGTCCACACGATAAGGATCTTGTTGTCCTTGACGTGCAGCGACGGTTTCTCGCAAGTACCCGGGTACTCCTCGCCATTGGCCAGTGTGAACGAAGAGATATCAGCCGTGCGCGAGATGTTCCGGCGCTTCCACGTACTGCCGTCGTCGAGGGAGACCGCCGCCCATACGTCCAAAGAACCCGCGACGTCCGGATGCTCATCAAGATACGCGACGACGATCGGCTGAGCCTCGTCGCGGGTCTCTATCAGGTCTCCGTACTCGTCGTAGTACTCGATCACCGTAGATTCGCCATTAGACACTCTGGCCGGCACATAGAAGTCAGCAGGCATGATCCTGGACTTCGTCGTGTAGAGGTCTTCGGTCTTCGATATGTTCTTCTGGAACTTGACGTTGGTGGATTCGAGCGTCTTGGCGAGGTTGGCAAGCGCCTCTTCCGTGCTCACCTTGGTGAGCGTGACGCCCTCGACGCCCTCCATCTTCGCGATGGTGCCCTCGATGAGGAACTCGATCATCTCGTAATCGGTGAAGTCGTAGCCGGCAAAGTCACCGTCGTTTTCCGCATCGGCATACTCAACGATGGTGGCTGCAAGCGCGTCTTGAACCGACTGCGGGATGAAGATGCGGTCCCGGGGGTTGCCGTCGGCATCAAGGCTCTGCAGCAGCCGGGCCAGGTTGCCCACACGCGGGTCACCTATGTCAGCGGTGCCGAACAAATCAAGAGGCGTCACGCGGAACTTCGTGGCAGAGCTTCCGATCGGATAGCCAGCCAGAGCGAACTCCACGCTCTCACCCGGGAAGTACAAAAACGACCCAGTCGCATCGGTTGCGACGTTGAAGGTCTTTGTCTTGTACTGCAGCCCGCCAACCGGGGAGTCCACAAAGTGGCCACGCGTGGGCTTCTCTATGTAGTAGCGCATCCACATGCCGTGGTTGTTGGATACCGGCAGGCCGTTGGATTTGGGAGTCGAAGCCGCTTTGGTCTCCACAAACCACCGTGGCGCCCCCATCCAGGCGCTCTCTGATATCTTGGTCGTCTTGTTCACGATCTCCACACGCACCGCGATGTTCTGCGTGCGTCGGGCCTCGAACGGACGACCCCATGGGATATCGAGGTCCACCTTGAGCTTGAGTTCCTCGTGATGCTCAGCCGCGAGCTCTTTGTACAGGGTCTGATACGGGAAGTCCTGGAACAGCGGCTGGCCCGTCTTCGAGTGCACAGGGATCGCATCAAAGCCGACGTAGATCTGGACCTTCTTGATCTCCCAGCCATCGGGAAGGATGTCGATGTAGAGGCTGTTCTGGTCGTTGAAGACCTCGACCTCCCCCACATCCAGCTGCTTCGCCCCCGCGAGTAGATCCGCCGTATACTTGCCCGATCCGTAGTCGGCGGGCTCGGTCACGTCCTCGGCAAAGACCACTGGAACAACCGAGAACACAAGTACCAGTGCGAGCAGTGCCGAAATCACTCTCCGAGATCGACCTCTTCGCGAGATGGCTGAAGCACCCAACGATCTCATGGTCCCCTCCCTCGACATGCTGTTGCCAGGGCGTTCGTCCTCCCGGGCAGCTCAGCTACACGCGGCCCTCCACCGCATGCGCTTTCCTAAAACAGACGCAAAGACCGACCCATCGCACTGAGTCGGTCTCACCATTCGCTCCCTGCCGGATATGCGGTGACCGTGTGGTCCGACAGATCGACGCCCTCATCAGCCGTGAATCGGCCTCAGGGTTGTGTTGACCCAGGAATGCGCGCCTGTAACCGAAGATGGACTGATTCCTGATAAGCGGCCGCGAGCTCCACATGGACACCCGTAAACAGGCCGCTGAGCTGCTGATACATGCCCCCTGTCCCATCATGAACCCTCATCCCGCACCATTCGCGTTCACACAGATGCTGCGGACGAGGTCCTTTCGAAAGCAGCCTGGCGGGGTCCTCTTCTCGGCGAAACGAGTGCTTCGCCACCGGCGCATGGGATGCGGTACGCTGTGCACGACATCCACCAAGGAGGCCACCGTGAAGATCGGCATCATTGGCGCCAGCGGCAAACTCGGCCGTCTTGTGCTCGACCACCTGATGAACCTTGCTCCCGCCGAAGACATCGTCGCGATCACTCGCACGCCTGAGACGCTGGCTGCGTATGCCGAGCGGGGCGTGGACGTGCGTCACGGCGACTACGAAGACGAAGAGTCGTTGATCGCGGCGTTCCAGGGAGTGGAACGGCTGCTGCTTGCGCCTTCCAAGGCTGTGCCCGCCGAGCGCCGTGAGCAGCAGGACAATGCGGTCCGCGCCGCGCGTCATGCCGGTGTTAAGCACCTGCTGACCTTCACGGTGTCCGGCACGTCACCCGGCAATCCGTTTGCCATCAACCCCGCACTCGTCTACGCCGAGATGTCGCTGTTCCAAAGCGGTATGGCATGGACGATCATGCGCAACGGTCCCTACGCTGACGAAGTGGTGGACTGGCTGCCGTCGATCATCGAACTGGGCACCGTCCCCTATCCCACCGGAAGCGGCAAAGCGGGTTATGTCTCGCGAGACGACATCGCGCGCACCGCTGCGGCGATCTTGGTTGGCGAGAACCACACCGGCAAGATCTACGACCTGGTCGGCCCCGAGCTGCTGAGCACCGAGGACCTATGCAAGACCGTGGCCGAGGTGACCGGGGAGGCCGTCGTCTACGTCCCGGCCGAGGCCGGCGACTACGTGGAGATATGCCTTGAGGAAGGTGTCTCCGAGGAGCTGGCGACCATCCTTGCGACGATGTACATCTCCATCGCCGAGAAGAGGATGGAAGTCCGTCTCGGCGCGATCGAGCGCATCACGGGCACACCGCCCAGGAGCGTGCGGGAGCTGATGACGGAGCGCGTAGCCGCGAAGTAGATCGCCGGGTTCAGGGGCGCTGCGCATCAGAGACTGCCGGGAACCGCACCGTGAACGTCGAACCCTGACCGACCACGCTGTCCACGGTGAGCCGTCCGCCGATGGCCTCCACAAGACGACGGCACACCGCAAGACCATGCCCCACGCCTGCTGACGTCTGCGGGTCCGCCTGGAACGACTCCTCGAAGACCTCGCTCAGGTGCTCCGGCGCAATGCCCACTCCTGTGTCGGTCACCACCAGGATCAGCGTATCGTCGCAGACGCGGAGAGAGACAACGACGCTGCCCGTCCGGGTGAACTTGATCGCGTTGTCGAGCAGGTTCACCAGCACCCTGGTCAAAGACAGCCTGTCTGTGCGGGCCACGGCCCCGGAGCCTGCGATGTCAGCGCGAAACAACAGCCCTTTGGCCTCGGCGCGCGGCTTCATCCAACCCGCTACAGACTGACAGACAGCCCCCGCGTCAACCGCACTCAGGGGCGGCAGATCGCCGGGCTGGATAGCGCTGTCCACAAGCTCGCACAGATACGAACTGGCCTCCAGCGCCATCTTGAGCTGTACCGACTGTTCTTCCGAGACGGCCCCCGAGAGCTCATCAAGCATCTTGGCACTCAAGCCGGCCACGACGTTCAGAGACGTACGCAGGTCTTCTGCGACATCAGACAACGTGCGCTGTTCTATCGTAGAGCTCTTTGCAGGTGTCATCTCTTGTGACATGTCCGTTCCGTCCGCCCCTCGCTGCTGACTGTCCAGGCGAATCCAACCAAGAGCATTGTCAGCGATTCGACCTGTCACCGTCCACTCAAGGTCGCCCAGGTGGTAGAATGTAGTATCCAGCGTCTCAGAACGCCTCCATGGGGAGCTTCCCCGCAAGCAGGGGTTCTGATGCAGTGACGCCACACCACAAGCCTTAGAGGCGAAACAACTATGGCCCACAAAGAACCCATCGACGCCAGCGGCGTCGCAGAGCCTGCCCCCAGCGAAAGCACCGAGGACGACTCTCCCCTCGACCTCCTCCTGGCACATGACGAGGAGTCCATGTCGCTTCTTGCGCTCTGGCTCAAAGAGAACGCAACGACGTTTGCTCCTGTAGTGATACAGGCCGCCCATCAGAAGCCGGGACTCTCGCCAGAGGCCTCATGCGCAGTGCTGGACGCTATGTTCAAGAAAGCACCTGCCGACGACGAGACCATGATGAAGCTCATGAGCGAGTGTCTTCGTGTGATCACAAGCCGGATCACCGCGTCGATCGATGCTGAATCGGCGGGCGACGACCATCGCCACGATGATCCGCTTGTGGGTCCGGCGGTCGCCGTTGTGGCGGCGGGCAGGCGCTCCAACCTTTCGGAAGCAGCCGTGAACTGCCTGGCGAAACAGGGCCTGGGTGGCGCTCTGGTTCTTGTGCGAGCCTTTGACTCGGTGAGGGACACTCTGAAACTCTACGTCGTCCGGCGACTCAAGCCGGCCGTCGTGTGGGATTTGGGCGAGAACGAGGTCGCCAGCCTGGCGAACTCAGTCTCCAAGCTCGCCGAAGGCCTTGAGGGTAAACAGAACGCTGCGGCACTCAAGTTCCTGGCGGCGCTTGCGCCGGACGAGCACTCGAGTTCTGCCGAGATCAACCCCACTGATCCTCTTGAAACAGGAGAGTACGTCTTTCACGCGAGCTGGGGGACGGGCAACGTCCTCAAGGTGAGCGATGAGACCATCACGATCGACTTCGGCTGCTACGGAAAGCGGACCTTGCTCCGTAAGCTTGCCACCTTGCGCCACGCGGTGTAGGCAGATTCCCCGGTCCGACCCAACGTCGAGAGGACAGTTCCGCTAGACTTGGAGCGACCACGACGATCGGGGGACACACGTGCGCACTCGAACACTGCTCGTCCTGACGCTTGCCTGCGTCCTGTCACTCACCTCCCTGAGCGGCTGCGCATGCAGCAGCCAGACTACGGAACCCGCAGCAACTGAGCCGGCTGTATCCGACGAGGCTCCTGCCGCCGAGAAGATGCTCCCGCTCGAGAACGAAGACGCCTTCCGCTCGTTGCTGGCGATCGGCCTGGAGCGCTACGACCTCACGATCGAGGACGGCACCTTCACGGTGATGACCAGCATGGAGGGGTACGGCTCGATCATGTGGACCAAAGAGGACATGTCGATCACCATCACGCACCGCGACGTCAACGGTGAGTGGGAGTGGAACTACACCGACGACGGTGTCGACATCGACAGCGTGACTCCGGATGCGTTCACCGATGCCGAGAAGACCGAGTTCATGGCACTCGCCAAGCGGATGATCGAAGCCGTGGGCAAGGACGCAAGCGACATCGCCGAACTCTACAGCTGGAAGGCGACTGGCGGCGTCATGCAGGCCGACTACCTGTTCGGCGGGCCGGACGAGGATCTGCAGATCCACATCTCAACGGACGCCGAGAGGCACCTGGGCTATGTGTATCTGGTGCCTGAGATCTAAGGACTACAGCCCCCGCTCCCGCATCGCCTTCACGATGAAGCTCGCCACATCAAGGCCCTTGGTCCTGCGACCGAACCCGGCGTCCATGCCCCACTCACGCGCAAGTTCGTCGGTGACCTGGGTGCCGCCCGCTATGAGCAGCAGCTTGTCCCGGACGCCTTTCTCGGCAGCCAGGTCCGCCAGCTTCTCCATCATGACGCGGTGGATCTCGCCATGCGTGATGATCGTGGAGATGAGGACCGCGCTGGCGGCGTGCTCGATGGCCGCGTCCAGCACCTTGTCGATGGGCACGCTCGTGCCCAGATAGGTGACACCGAAGCTCCACTTCTCCAGGCCGCCGTGCTTGATGTCGATGATCTCGCGCATGCCCACCGAGTGCTCGTCGCTGCCCACGGTCGCTGCCACCACGCGCAGATTGCGCGCCGAGACGAACTCGCGGATCTCCTC
The DNA here is from genome assembly GCA_041595875.1 of Coriobacteriia bacterium. Classification (GTDB taxonomy): domain Bacteria; phylum Actinomycetota; class Coriobacteriia; order Anaerosomatales; family Anaerosomataceae; genus UBA2279. Next base: position 85,918 of record JBFHJN010000002.1, on the reverse strand, counting down.
GTCAGTGAGCACCTCGGGCGGCTCCGGGATGACGAGCGTTGCGGGGTCTATGGCCACGTCCAGGCGTCCCTTGAGCTCCAGATGCGTGCCCTCGGCGGGGTGCATCACGCGCTTGTGGATGACCTCGCAGTCGGTGAGGTTCATCGCGCGGCCAAGCTCCAGCGCGGCGGCCTCGGCCACCTGCTCGCCGGCGGGCAGAAACATCGTCACGACCACCACACCGTCGCCGGTCCACTCCACCTCGGGCCTGATGAGCCCGCGCTTGCGCTCTTCTGCAGTCTGCGTAAGACGCGTCTCCGCGTTGTCCACCGGATCCAGATCGCCGATGAACGGCACCTTGGCGTCATCGCACAGCGTGCACCCGCCTATGAGGTCGCACGGCGCGGCCTCCTGGAACGCGCGCCCGCGGAAGCCTTCGGGCAGATGGTTCTCGCCGAAGTGGTGGCATACCGGCGCCATGTAGTCGTCGGCGCGGGCCACGATGGTCCCCTCGGCCACTCCGCCGTCACTGCAACGGGCGATGCCGTCATCGTTGGTCTCCGGGTACTCGCCGCTATCGACGAAGTACGCGTCCTCCACGCCGGCGAAGTACCCGCCGTCGGCGATCATCGCCTCCAAGAACAGCACCGCGCGCTCCTTGATCTCGCGCACACGGGACTTGAGCTCGGGGTTCTCGCGGTCGATCTTCACCATCTCGCGCAGGCCGTCCATCCCCAGCAGCGACTGCTTGGCGGTATCCACCGCGGCCACGTTGTTGTAATGCCACGGCACGTTGCGGCCCTCGTCGGGCGTGATGGTGCTCTGGATATCGGCCGAGGTCAGCCGGGAGATCATCAGGTTCATGACATGGGAGACCGTGGCGTCTCGGCCATCGGACTCCATGTAGCGGGTGTTTTGCTGCGCGCGCATCTTGTACTCGCCGAAGAGGTCTCGCAGCGCGATGGCGTACGGCAGGTCCATGCGCATGCACGGCGCGGGCGCGGCATCCGGCGGCACCGTGGAGAGCGCGATGTTCTCTTTGGGCATCCCTACCGCCACCGAGTACGCGCAGTTGATGGCGTGCTGCACGAGCAGCTCGGGCATGACCTTCCACGCCTTGACCGCCGTGGCGTTGGCGTTGTGGGCGCCGTCGATCTGCAGGATGTCAGCCGCCGCCATGATGTGCTTGGCCACGGCCGCGTCCACGAAGCTGCGATACATGTTGATGTTGCGGTACAGCACGTTGTACTGCGGGTCCTGGTGCGCGCCGTTCACGCCCTCCTCGGCGAACATGACCGCGATCTCCGGGCCCGCCACGCCGCTCACGTAGCTGTGGTAGTTGATGGGCCGCCCCACCTCGTCCTCGATGAGGTCCAGGGCCCGCCGGGACAACCGGCACTGCTTGCGCGTGACGGCGATGCCGCCCACGCCCTCCGGCGTGCCCTCCAGCAACCCGTCGATATGGGACTGCCCAGCCGTGCGGATCACCATGATGTGGTCGGCGCCGTGCCAGGCGGCCATGCGCATGCGGCGGATGTCGTCTTCCGGACGCCCGGATGCGATCTCTGTGGTGATGACGCAGTCAGGTTGCGGGTCGATGTTCTCGAAGTAGTGCGCTGCCGGCAGCGGGATGGAGCGCTCCACCGGCTCGGAGGTCTCGTGGTAGGTGAACTCGTACATCTGCTGGTCCGGCACCTGCGTGCGCCATGTCCAGCCGTGGCGACGCGGGCGGTACTCGGACAGGCCGTCGAGCAGCGCCTCGATATCGAGCTTCACGTTGGGATCAAGCGGCGGGAGGCGATGGCTCATCTCACGCCACCCCACTTCGCGTCCGCGATCTCCCACCCGTCGCCCCCGGCAAGACGGCGCGCCGCCTCCGGTGCATCGCAGTCCCACGCCTGCATGCAGACGTACACCACATGTCCCGCACCATGGCCGAGAAGCCCCCGCTTCTCGCATTCCACCACCACAGCCATGCAGGTGCGCGAGTCGATCCCCATGCGCATGAGCACGCTGCGCTCGATGGAGGGAGAGGTGTGGGTCCGGGCCAGATCCACCAGCGGTGTCACGGCTTCTTCCGTCAGCTGCCAGAAGCGCGCCTCAAGATCCGCATCGCTCATCGCCTGCAGATGCTGCCGCGCTTCTCGGAAGGTATCCTCGCGTGCCACGTAGGCTCCTCTCAACCGGATATGCAGAATGTATCACGGATGATGCAAGCATAGCGTCCGAGGAGACAGCGTCAAAGTGGCAGACCTCTCAGCGGGGTGGGGTCAGGATGCAGAATCCAGGAGCGCATCCAGCCGGGCACGTAGTTCCTCGGCGCTCATCGCGCCCGTGTAGGAGTCAAGCACGGTGCCGTCGGGGGCGAGGAAGAACGACGTGGGGATGAACTGGAAACCGAAGGAGCCGGCCAGCTCGATTCCGGACGGGGTGTCGCTCAAGACATCGACCAGCGTCACGCGATCACTGTACTCGGGCATCACCTCGCCCACCGAGACCATCATGGTGATGCAGGGCTCGCAGGTGAGCGAATGGAAGATCACGTAGATAGGCCGATCGGCGTCCAGCGCTTCTTCATACGCGGCAACCGCATCCGCGCGGCTGTCCGCCGAGGAGACCGGTTCCGCACTCCCGCGAACGAGCTGGGAGATGACCACCAGCAGGAGGATGATCGCGACGATCAGGATGATAACCGTTCGGTTCTTGGCTGTATGAGACACCACTTCCGAGGGAAACGTCGGTTTGTCCTGCTTCACATGGCACCCTTCCGGGGGGTCAGAGTCCAAGAATCGCCTCAGAGACAGCAGCGAGCCTGTCTCTACGCACAGTGTAGTACACCCACGTGCCGCTCTTGCGCGAGGTCACCAGTCCGGCCTCACGAAGGATGGCCATGTGGTGAGATATCGTGCTTGCCGCAAGGTCGAGGTGTTCGGAGAGTTTGCAGGCGCACACCTCTTCAGGAGCGCAGCACGACTTGCCCGAGGCCCCTGCGTCCGACGTGAGCATGCGAAGGATCTCCCTGCGCTGCGCAGAAGCGAGCGCCTTTAGAGCGGCGTCCACCCCGGCTTCATCCAAACCACTGCTTGTCACGTCCATCTTCACACCCTTCACGCCTTCGACGTACTTCGAAGTCTACGGGCGGCCGGTCCGCGCGGCAAGACGGGTCCACCGCACCACCGTGGAACTCAGGCGGCGGACTTCTGCGACAGCGGACTCGCAGGCCCTGACACCGCGCTCAACGCAGGCACCGCCAGGCCGGCAAGCAAAGCCAGGCCCACGGCGTAGCTCGCATACAGCGTGTTGAAGGAACTTGCGGCGATCAGCTTGCCACCCAGTCCGGTTCCAAGCGCTCCGCCAAGCATCAGGCAGAACGTCACGAGTGACATCGCTGCGCCGCGCGATCTTGAGGCGAAGGCGGTGGCGATGGTAAGCAGCGTGGAGTGCGCCGTCATGAACCCGAAGCCCAGGGCGAAAACGCCCACCGTTGTGACGGCAAGGCTCTGCGTACCCACCAGCACCAGCGCATCTGCCAGCGCCGCCAGTGCGAGTCCGGCCACTACCGTGTTGCGGGCGCCTATCCTCGCCGTGATCTTGCCGCTCACGCGTCCCGCCACCACGGCAGCCACGCCGAACGCCGTCATCACGCCACCGATCGCCAGAAACGACAGGCTGTACCTCTCGGCAAGCGTTGCGCCAAGGTAGCTGAAGCTACCCAGCAGGAAGGCGCCTTCCACGAAGAAGATGGCGTACACGCGCGCACTGGCGCCCTGTCGCAAGAGCTGCAGGTAGGGCGCCAGGAACTTCGCCTGCGGGTTGCTCGACTCGACCGCGCGCACGGACGAAAGGCCGCGCCACAAGACGACCGTGATGACCGCCGAGAAGGCCGCGTACGTGATGAACACGCCGCGCCAGTCCAAGAAGAACGCGATCGCGCCGCCGATGGCCATGGACAGAGCCTGGCCCAAGAACGCGATCCCCATGAAGGAGCCTATCGCCTGCTGGCGCTCGTCCATGGCCACCACGTCACCTATGAGTGCAAGGGAGATGGGCATCGTCGCTGCGGCGAACACGCCCGTAAGCGCGCGGAACAGGGCGAGGCTCGTGAGCGTGGCGCCGGCTGCGCACAGTGCCGTTGCCACCGTGAAGATGGCAAGAGTGCCCACGATCACGCGGGACTTGCCGTAGCGATCGGCCAACGGACCGAATACCAGCTGGAACAGACCGAAGGGCAGCATGTAGGCGGCGATGAGGATGCCGGCTGACTCCACGGGGATGTCCAGGCTACCCGCGATCGCGGGCAAGATGGGGGATACGACCCAGTTGTCGGCCATCACGATGAACCCTGCAAGGCCGAGCAACACCACGAGACGGTTCTGCTTCATTTTGTCACCCTTACTTCGATATATCTCGAACTGTTACCGAGAGAGCATACCCCTGAAGGTATCGGCGCGCAACACGAAGGGCGCCGGTTCCGGCGCCCTTCGCAAAGTGTGCAGTACGGTTCGGGAGGCTTACGCGCTTTTCAACCCGGCGATGATCTCCTCCACCGTGGCCGGCGTGGTGTTGGCATCCCCCGCAAGGAACTCGATGTCATCGGCCGTGGGCACGTAGCCCTCGGGCGCGTGGGCCAGCGCGTTGCGCACGTAGCTGCGGCGCATCTTGTCCAGGTCGAAGTCCTTGGCGCGGATCTGCTCGGGCCGCTCGGGGATGATGATGGATTTGCCCGGCACGTTGTCAGCCGGATCGCCCGCGCGCACCTCGACACCATTGGCGCGCGCGAAGTTGAGCTGCGCCCAGTGGTGCTTGCCCGCACCGGTGTACTCGGTCTCCTGCACCACCACGGTGGCATCGCTCGGCAAGTCGCGCGCAAGCGACATCGCCGCAGCCATCGCCGTGTTGCCCGACGGGCCGCGCTCAAGACCCTCGAGCTTGGCCATCGCCTCGGTGACGTAGAAGACCTCGCCCTGGCTGACCGTGAGGTAGCGGTCCATGTAGCGCAGCGCCCGTGCGGCATTGCGCGGCACATCGGCGCGGTCCGGCCAGGTGGCGAAGGGCACGCCGAAGCCGGTGTGCCCGGTGGTGAAGCTCTTGCGGTTGAAGTCGTGATCGCTCGCCATGTGCAGACCGCTCAGGTCCACGCTTGCGCTCACTATCTCGGTCGTGGCGCCGGCACGCTTCAGGCCGCGCGCGGTCCCGGTGGTGTTGCCGCCACCCGCGTGCGTGACCACCACATGCGTGGGAGGCGCCCCGGTCACCGCCGTCATCTCCTGCGCGAGCTCCCAACCCAGCGTCTCGATTCCCGAAACGCCGAACGCCGAGTAGAGCGAAGCGGCCAGATAGCCGGTCTCATCCAGCAGCTCCAGCATGTGGCTGAAGAGCTCGGGGCCCACAGAAAGCTGCACTACCTCGGCGCCGAACGCCTCGCAGATACGCGACTTCTCGATGATCTCGGGCTGGCCCACATGGCGGGAGTCGAACGCCTCCTGCACGATGATGCACTTCAGCGCCGCGCGTGCCGCCTGGCTGGAAACGGCAGCACCGTAGTTGCCGCTGGTGGCGGCGATGACGCCCTCGTAGCCCTTCTCCTTCGCAACGTGAATGCTCACGCTTGCACGACGGTCCTTGAACGAGCCGGCCATGTTGGCGGCCTCATCTTTGACGAAGATGCGCGCACCGTGACCGGGCCCGGCGTAGGAGCGCACGAGGTCGGTGAGGTTGCGCAACTCCAGCAGCGGCGTGGAGCCCACGCCGGCCGCCAGCTGGATGTCGATGATGTCTTGCAGCGAGTAGCCGTGCGCGCCCATGAGACCTTCGTAGTCGAAGGCAATGGGGCTGCGCTCGAACTCGGCATAGTCCATGCCAAGCGCCCGCTTCATGATCTCGCCCTTGCGCGCGAGGATGGCCTCTGTGCGTCCGGCCACGTCACTCACCCGCCTTCGCGTCGACGGCGCGGTAGGCCGCCAGGCGCTCCCGCAGGTCCCGTCCCACGTGCGTGAGCTCGGGCGCCGGCTTGCCGAAGGTGTGGAAGTAGCCGGGGTTGACCTCGGTCAGCCGCCCTGCCACCACACGGCCCGTCATCGTTTCCACCTCAAGCTCCGCACCCACAGCCGCATCGGCGCGTGCGAAGCCCTTCACCCACACGAGCAGCGGTTGCGCCGCGGTGTCTTCGGGCAAGTTGGTGGAGCGATCGGCAGGCTCGAGCAAGACGCGCTCTACCTCCACCCAGTCACCTGCAAGGCAGCGGTCAGGCTCTGGCATCTTGAAGCCTCCTCGGTTCTTCTCGGCGATCTCAGGTCTACTTGGTGGGCGCCCAGAACCGAGGAATCGGCATGTCCACCACGGTCAGCAGACCAGCAGGCGCATCCACCAGCATGGGGATGTAGTTGCCGGTGCTGGCGTAGGTGCCCTTGCCGCCGGGGATCTCGGGGCTGTTCACCATGTTGATCTCGGGGTCCCCGTAGATCTTGATGTAGTCGCCGGTGCTGACGCCTTCCATCTCGGGGTGTATCTGCTGCGGGTGGATGAGCTCGATCTTGAGCTCATCGCCCACGTAGCCACGGCCGATCTGCTTGCAACCGGCCACGTCGCCCGGCTTCACCGTCACATGCGGGGTGGAGCGCTCCACGGTGGTGACGATGGGCTCGCGGGTCTCCTCGATGCGGTCGATGGTCCAGCCAAGTGCGTCGCCGATAAGGCCGATGGACTCGGGGAAACCGATGTGGCCCACGATGGTGCCGTCGGCCACGCCGCGCTCGAACTCCTCGACGGTGGTGCCGACGCCCTGGCTCGCCATGACCGTGGGGCCGAAGGGCGAGAGGTCGTTCACGCGCTGGGCCTCGATCTTGTCCACACGCAGGCACACCGAGGTCCACGCCACGATCATCGCGTCCAGGATGAAGCCCGGATTGATGCCGGTGCCCATGATGGACACGTCGTACTCCTGCGCCAGCTCCTCGAAGCGGTCGGCCCACTCCTCATCACTCGCCCACGGGAACGAGAGCGTCTCGGCGATGCAAAGGACGTTCGCGCCCGCACGCACGCACGGCTCCACCTGCGAGGTGATCTCATCTAAGTTGCTCTGCGTGCAGATGCAGACGACATCGGGCTTGGCAGCGAGCACTGCAGCGAAGTCGGTCGTCATCTCAACGTCACAGTTGCGGTGAAGCAGCTCCCCCACTGTCTTGCCATCCTTGGCAGGGTTGGTGACGATGGCGCCCACAAGCTCTACATCGTTGGGCCTGTCGAGCAAGAATCCGAGAAGCCCCTGCCCCATCATCCCGGTGCCCCACACAGCGACCTTTATCATATGGATTCTCCTTCGTCTTGATACAGAAGTGATTGTTTCCTATGCAACAATACCCCTCGCCGCTGCGGCGCAACACCCCACTACGCCTTGAAACGAACGTGAGATGGCGCTTGACAGCCTGCCTGACTCAGTGCATGTTAGTGAGCGATAACTCACCTTCCGCCTTGGAGCCCCCTTGAAGCGTCTATTGGGACCTATTGCCATCATAGTCTCCATCACTGCATTGATTGCAGTAGCCACCTGGCGTGTCACTGTAGATCGCATGACGCCGGCATCCGTCGAGATCGCCGGAAGAGTCTACATTGATGAGCACACGGTTGCTGTGCCCTTGCTCCGCTCGGATGCTCCCACTGGCACAGTGACATCGGGAGTCCCAACGGTGGCCGGTCGGCTGTCTGAAGTCAGTGTGGCCGTTGGTGACCATGTGGAGGCCGGGGACATCATCGCTACTCTCGACTCCGCACCCATGGAGGCCGCCCTGGCTCTCGCACGCGCCTCTGCGGCCGAGACTTCCGCGACGGCGGCCTTGCTCGCCGAGAAGGCCGATGACGCCTCTGCCGGACGCGACGAAGTGGACTCCAAACGGGCCGAGATCCAAGCCGCGCTCATCGAGCTCAAAGCCAACCGCGCTGATGTAGCGGCCAACCTCGCACAGGCGCGCGAACTCGTGAAGTCGCTTCCAACGACACCGAGCGTGCCGGCCACAGTGCCCCCCGGGTATGTGCCGCCCGATCCACAGGCGATGGTCGCTCAGCTCGAAGAAGCGCTGGCCCAACTCGACGCCGGAATCGCGAAAGCCGAGTCCGGCCTGGCTGAGCTCGGTGACGCCCGCGCCACGGTAAGCGATGCGCTCGTGGTGCTGGGAGATGCCCAAGCCGCAGCAGGCCATGCGGCGGCGGGTGCGCAGGCGGGTGTGGTGCTTGCTCAGGCGAGGCTGGACATGACCATGGTGCGCTCGCCGGTGAACGGCACCGTCACCAAAGCGCCGGCAGCCGGTACGACCGTCTACGCCGGAGCTCCCCTCGTCCTCATCTATCCCGACACGGACACCCTTGTCGAAACCTATGTGGCCTGGCCGGACGCAGCACTGCTCACGATGGGGACCCCGGTCCTTGTGGAGGCAGACTACCTACAAAAATCACTGGACGGAACCGTCACAGAGATCGCAACCGAGTACGACTACCCACTGACCGCGCAGGCCACCCGAGACATCCACATGATCCGTGCGGTACGTGTACGGATTCGCGTGGATGGAGGAAGCGGGCTTCCGCCCGGAACGCCGGTAAGCATCATCGTGAGCACTGGCCGATAGGCCATCTGAAGACTAAGGAGCAAAGATGAAGAAGCGTATCCCTGTCGTCATCGCGATCATCGCGATAGCCGGTGCAGCGTGGTGGGGCTACACCACCTATCTGGCCGATGGAGACGACGACGTCGCGGTCCTGGGAGGCAGCGGCACGATCGAAGCCGATGAGGTCTCGGTCTCGCCACTCCTGGCGGGACGTATCGCCACCGCCACAGCAATCGAGGGTACGCCCGTCTCCGATGGTGATGTGCTCTTCATGCTCAGTAGCGACATCATCGACGCTCAGGTCGCTCAGGCTGAAGCCGGTGTCCGCGCTGCAGAAGCGATGCTTACGCAAGTGAAGGACGATGACGGGACGAAGGCCGAGATCGCGCAGGCCGTCGCCCGCGTGGATCAGGCGAAGGCGGCTCTTTCCATGGTCCAGGCACAACAGTCCTACACCACCATAGCCGCGCCGGTGAGCGGCACTCTCACCAGCGTTGTGGGGGCGGTTGGCGAGAACGCCGCACCCGGAAAGACGCTTGCGACGATCGCAAACCTCGACGACCTCAAAGTGAGCGTCTACATTCCTGAGACCCGGATCGGTGAGGTCCGTCTCGGCCAGAAAGCTATCGTGTATGTCGACTCATCGGACACGGCCTTCAACGCTGAGGTCACGTTCATCTCGAGCAGCGCTGAATTCACTCCCAGCAACGTAGAGACCAAAGAACAGCGGGTGAAACTCGTCTACGAAGTGCGCCTGCGCGTGACGAACTCCAACGACGTGCTCAAGCCGGGCATGCCCGCAGACGTCGAGCTCCAGTGACCTCCATGCTCACCCGACAGAGCCACCACAACGACCGCGTGGGGGGTGACGGATCTCTCGCCATCGAAACACGCTCCCTGGTGCACAGCTTTGGAGAACTGAACGCAGTGGATGGCGTATCCCTCTCCGTCCCGCGCGGCTCGCTATTCGGGCTGCTCGGCCCGGACGGAGCCGGGAAGTCGACCCTCATCAGAATGCTGGCCACGGTTCTGGCACCCAGTGACGGGGATGCGTTCGTGTTCGGCCACTCGATAACCCACGGCCAGAACGCCATCAAGCCGCGAATCGGCTACATGTCGCAGGCATTCAGCCTCTACCCTGACCTTACCGTACGAGAGAATCTGGACTTCTTCGCCGAGTTGCGCGGAACGCCACGCAAGGAGATGGATACACGCGCACAGCGCTTCTTGGAGTTCAGCGGCCTTACCGAGTTCGCCTCGCGCCAGGCGCAGCACCTTTCTGGAGGCATGAAGCAGAAGCTGGCGCTTGCCGTCACCCTCATGCACGAACCTGACCTGCTGCTCTTGGATGAGCCCACAACGGGCGTGGATCCGGTGGCTCGCCGCGAGTTCTGGCGGATCATCGCAGGCCTTCACCGCGAAGGCATCACGGTGCTTGTGGCCACGCCCTACATGGACGAAGCAGAGCGCTGCACCGAAGTGGCCTTTCTCGACAATGGAAAGATCCTCCTGCACGACACGCCGCTTGATCTCAAACAGCGGGTATGCGAGCAGACCGGCACAAAACGCGTCTCTATGGAGGAAGCCTTCGCTCAGGTGATCTCCGAGGCACGATCCGGGGAGGCGAGGGCATGAGGTCCGCGCTGCGCCGCATCATCGCCGTGACACACAAGGAGTTCATCCACATCCGGCGCGATCCACGGATGCTCGCCAGCGTTCTAGTGATGCCTGTCATTCAGCTGCTGCTCTTCTCGTACGCTATCTCGTTCGATGTCACCGACGTACCCACGGTGATCCTTGACCAGGACCGCACAACCGCGTCACGCGAGTACCTGGCGTCATTCGAGCACTCCGACTTCTTCCGGGTCGTCGACCACATAGAAAGCGACGTGGAGGCCGACAGGGCTTTTGACACCAGCAGCGCAAAAGTGGCGGTCATCATCCGTCCAGGCTTCGCCGATTCGATTGCCGAAGGAAACAAGGCTGACGTGGCGGTCCTGATCGACGGGAGTGAGCCCAACTCCGCACAACTCGGACGAGCCTATGCTGTTGCGCTCTCGTCTACCGAAGACAGACAGATCCTGGTCAGCTGGGCCGAATCTCAGGGGCTGGATGTGACATCAATGGGGAGTCTGTCCCCACAGATCCGCACGTGGTACAACCCCGATCGGCGCTCGGCCGACTTCCTGATTCCCGGGCTCATGGTCGTCATCATCATGATCGTGACCATCCAACAGACCGCTGTCTCACTGGTCAAAGAGCGCGACCAGGGGACGTTCGAGCAGCTCACCGTCTCTCCCATCCGTCGAGCTGAGCTCATGGTGGGCAAGGTGCTCCCGTGGCTGATACTCGCGTTCATCGAGACCGCGGTCATCGTTGCGGTAGGGGTGCTCTTCTTCGGAGTCCCGCTCCGGGGCAGCGTCCTTGCGCTCGCGCTGGGAAGCGTTCTATTCGTCTTCTCTTCACTTGCTATCGGGCTGCTCATCTCGGCGCGCTCATCGTCAGTCGAGGTCGCCAACATGGCCGGACTTCTTATCAGCTTTCTCCCGGGCTTCATGCTCTCCGGCTTCGCATTCGCGCTTGAAAGCATCCCGCCCGCTCTGCAGTTCATCTCATATCTGTTCCCGGGCCGCTACATGGTGGTCATCGCGCGCTCGGTCTTCCTCAAGGGCGCGGACGTGGCCACGGTGCTTCCCCAACTCGCTGCGCTTCTGGTGTATGCGGTGGTCTCTTTGACCCTCGCGTCCCTTGCGTACTCAAGGAGGCTGTAACATGAACCTCCGTCGTATCGGACTGCTCATGTGGAAAGAGGTCCTTCAGCTATCCCGGGACAAGATGATGCTTCCACTTATCTTCTTGATGCCGGTGATGCAGCTCATCATGTTCGGATATGTGGTGGGCGCGGATGTCACCAACCTACGCACCGTGATCGTGGATCAAGACCATACGACCATGTCGCGCGAGATGACCGACGCGTTCTCGTCCTCGGGCTACTTCCGCATAGTGGACACACTGGATTCTGAAGACGATATCCGCTCGATCATGGACGCCGGCGATGCAATGGTCGCCGTGCTACTGCCCCCGGGGATGGAGAGCGATCTTGCTGCCGGGGAGAAAGTGCCGCTGGAGATAGTCGTCGACGGCTCGGACAGCAAGACCGCATCGGTGGCCAGCGGATACGCCGCCCAGGTCGTGGCGTCTTTCGAGTTCGAGCGCCTTACTGCGCTTGGCGCAGTGCCCGACGGTCCGGGCATCGATGCCCGGGTGCGGGTGTTGTTCAACCCGTCACTGCGCAGTGTGAACGCCATGATCCCCGGCCTGGTCGCAATGATCCTCATGCTGTCCGTCTCGGCCATCATGAGTCAGGCCGTGGTCCGGGAAAGAGAACGCGGTACCCTTGAGCAGCTCTTCGTCACACCCATCGGACGCGCCGAGTACGTCATAGGCAAAGTCGTACCGTATGTGGGTATCGCTATCGTCCAGACCCTCTCGGTCATGATCGTGGGCGTGCTGTGGTTCAAGGTGCCGTTCTTTGGGAGTGCATGGATAATGGCGCTTGGCCTGCTGCTGTTCCTGTTCACGGGAATAGGCCAGGGACTCATCATCTCGATGGTCTCCAACACCCGACATCAGGCGCAGCAGACCAACATGTTCATCCTCATCCCCACGATGGTGCTCTCCGGCTTCATCTTCCCCATCGAATCGATGCCGGCAGCGATTGTGCCCCTCACCTACCTCATCCCCATGCGCTACATACTCGTCATCGCAAGGAGCAACGCCATGAAGGGCGCAGGCATGTCCGCGCTTTGGCCGCAGTTCGTAGCCATGGCGGTCTTCGCTGTCGTTGTCTTCGGCTTCGGGATCTCGCGGTTCCGCAAGCAACTTGCGGACTAGAGAGGAACCACGAATGTCGCTCTTCAAGCGCAAATCTCAACTTGAACCGCCCGCACCCAGCGCGCCGGGCGTAGCTGTCTCGGTCCAAGAACTCAGCAAGCACTTCGGCGACTTCGTTGCGGTAGACGGCGTGTCCTTCGAAGTGGGCACCGGGGAGATCTTCGGGTTCCTCGGCCCCAACGGAAGCGGCAAGACCACGACCATCCGGATGCTGTGCGGCACCATTGCGCCAAGCAGTGGAGGTGCACGAGTTCTCGGTCTTGATGTAGCGGGTGACGCCGAAGCAGTCCGCGCGCGGATCGGCTACATGTCACAGAAGTTCTCGCTGTTCGAAGACCTGACCGTGGACGAGAACCTGCGATTCTACGGCGGTGTATACGGCCTGGACGGCGAGCGTTTCGCAGCCCGGCGTGACCACATCCTCAAGATGGCGAACCTGGTGGGACGCGAGGATGAACTCGCCCGAAACCTCTCCGTAGGCTGGAAGCAACGCCTGGCGCTCGGCTGCGCGATCATTCATGAACCTGAGCTTGTGTTCCTGGACGAACCGACCTCCGGCGTGGACCCGTTAGCGCGCAAAGACTTCTGGGAGCTGCTCTATGAGCTGGCTGCCAGCGGCGTCACGCTCTTCGTCACCACACACTACATGGACGAGGCGGCCAACTGCTCAAGGCTCGCGTTCATCTACCGTGGCGACATCATCGCTATCGGCACTCCCGAAGACATCCGCACGCGTGAGATGCGCGATGAGATCTTCGAGGTCGCAGCCACCGACGTGGACGCGACCATCGCCGCGCTCGAGGCCGATGATGACATCCAAGAAGCGTACCTGAGCGGTGCCCTCCTCCACGTGAACATGGGCTCCGCAGGCAACGCTGCAGAGCGTCTCGACGCCGCTCTCGCACGCGCTGAGTCAGCCGGGTCGCGCGCGGTGCGCATCGAACCGTCGATCGAAGACGTCTTCGTTCATCTCGTCACACGCGAGCGAAACGAAAGGGGCGTGATCTGAGATGGAGCGACCCGTCGTGGAGATCAGGTTCTTCAGAGATGTTGCAGACGACCGCAAGAGCGAGATCTTAGATGCCGCAGTGGCGGTCTTCTCCGAGAAGGGCTACGACGCAGGCAGCATGCGTGAGATCGCCGAGATCGTAGGCGTAAGCGAACCCGCCTTGTACCGGCACTTCTCGAGCAAAGAGGACATCTGCCTCGCCCTCATCAAAGGCGTGAGCGCACGAATCAAGTCCGAAGTCGGCCCCTTGTTGGACCAGGCGGAGCCTTCCCGGATCGCCGAGACGTTCGAAGCGATCTTCGTGAACCGCACCGTGGCTGTGAGCAGCTACCTGCCCGTGGTCCGGACCGTCATGATCGCATCGATGTACAGCCCGATATTTCGCACAGCTTTTCGCGAAAGCGTGGCAGATCCGATCCTGGCACGCCTTGAGCGACTCGTTCCTATGGTGGACGCATACTACGGCATAGGTGCGGATGCCGACGATGTCTCCTCACGTGTGAGGACGTTGCTCAGCATGTTCGTCGGTCAGTTCATAACGGCCTTCGTCCTGGACGATGAGCTCACGCCCCCCACCGACACCTTCACTCGAGTCATGGGTTGGACGAAGCCGTAGGGACTCCCTGCAGAAGAACCGGGCGCTACCGGGTCCCTCCGTGCAGCACCGAACGCGCCGCCACGAGGCCGCTCGCGCTGGACTGCACCAGACCGCGAGTCACGCCGGCGCCGTCGCCCACGGCGTAGAGGCCGGCGACCTGCGTCTGCAATGTGGCGTCCAGCTCAAGGCGAGAGGAGTAGAACTTCACCTCGATGCCATAGAGCAGCGTGCCATCGCCAGCCACGCCGGGCACTAGCGTATCCATCGCATCCAGGAACTCGAGGATGTCGGCCAGATGCCGGTACGGCAGCACGAAGCTGAGGTCGCCCGGCGTGGCAGCAGGCATGGTGGGCCTCACCACCGACTGCGCGATGCGCTTCGCGGTCGAACGGCGACCGGCGCGCAGATCGCCCAGGCGCTGCACGATGATGCCCTCCCCCAGCAGGTTCGCCAGACGCGCTATCGAGGAGCCGTAGGTGATGGGCTCGGTGAACGGCTGGGTGAAACTCTGCGAGACAAGCACGGCGAAGTTGGTGTTGTCGGTGCGTTGCTCGGCAAAGGAATGGCCGTTGACGGTGACGATATCGCCGTAGCTCTCGGTGGTCACCTCGCCGTAGGGGTTCATGCAAAAGGTGCGCACCTGGTCGCCGAACTGCTTCGAGTAGTAGATGAGCTTGGCCTCGTAGAGCGGATCGGTGAGGCGCTCCATCACCGGTGCGGGCACCTCGACACGCACACCGATGTCCACGGCGTTGTTGACCAGATGGATGCCAAGCTCGCGCGACTGCTCCGCGAGCCAGTCCGCGCCATCGCGACCGGGGGCCGCGATCACAGCATCCGCCATGACGGAATCGCCGCCCTCAAGCTCCACGCCGGTGACGTGGCCGTTCTCGGCAAGGATGCGGGAGGCTCGCGTGCCGGTACGCACGTCCACGCCGTTGGCCACAAGGTAGTCATGCATCGCCTGAAGGACCTGCGGTGAACGGTCGGTGCCGATATGGCGGATGCGCATGGGGATGAGGCGCATCTCGGCAAGCGTCGCCTCGCGCGAAAGACGCTCGGCTGTGGCGGCGTCCGGTTCGTGCACCTCGATCGTGGCGCCGAACTCCAGCCACAGACGGTCCGCATCTCCCACCAGTCGCTCCAGGGCGTCAGTACCTACATACTCGCCAAGCCACCCGCCCACCTCTGTGGTGAGGGTGAGCTTGCCGTCCGAGAACGCGCCGGCACCGCCCCATCCGGTCATGATCGCGCAGGTGTCGCAGCCCACGCAGTGGGTCTCGCGCGCCGGGCACTTGCGCTTGGGGATGGGCTTGCCGCGCTCAACCAACAGGATGCGCATGTCTTTGCGTGCGCGGATGAGCTCTATGGCGGCGAAGATGCCCGCCGGGCCTGCCCCCACAACGATCACGTCGTAGCGTTTCTTGCCCATCGCTCCTCCTTGCAAAGCTGCTGGCGCAACAGCAATGAGTGTACCCGAAGGCGACAGGGTTTCTCGCGCGTGCCCCTTGGGGAGGTAACATCTGATACAGGCACGCTGCTGCACCACGCACTTGCGAGAGGAGCCCCCATGACGGCCAAGGCCGCGCGACCGGAGCGCGTCACGATCTACACGACGCCCACATGACCGTACTGCACATACGCGAAGAGGTACTTCGCCGAGAACAAGATCGCTTACACCGATGTCAACATCATCACCGACATGGGCGGACGCAAGCGAATGGTCACCATGACCGGTCAGTACGGCGTTCCGGTCATCCAGGTTGGCGAGAAAGCCATGGTGGGATGGAACCCGAAGGAGTTCGAGAAGATGAGGCGCTCGTGAGCGACACACCACTCGTGCCGATCCCAGATGGCGGCTCTCTCGTGCAGCGCCGGGCAGAACCTCTGGCCCGCAAGCGCACGATCGCTGTCATAGGCGCTTCAGCCGACCGCGCCAAGTTCGGCAACAAGGCGGTACGCGCCTATGCGGCGGAGGGGTGGGAGGTGTGGCCCGTCAACCCGAAGGGTGGCGTCATCGAGGACCGGCCGGTCTTCACCGCCATCGATGAGCTTCCTGACGTACCGGATCGCGTCTCGCTGTACCTCAAAGAAGAGGTCGCTCTCAAAGCGTTGGACGCGCTCGCTGCCCTGGAGAAAGAGCACGGCGGGACGATTTTCGACGTCTATCTGAATCCCGGTGTGGGGCGCAAGTCGGTGCGGGAGCGCGCTGACGCATTGGGCCTTCACCGCGTATCTCGCTGCTCGATCCGGGCGATTGGGCGCGTACCCAAGGAGTTCCCCGCTTAGAGAGCTCAGGGCACGTCCCGGGCCATCGGTACGAACTTGGTGTACTGCGACAGATACGCGACGTGGCAGTTGTCGACCGGTCCGTTACGGTGCTTGGCGACGATGATCTCAGCCTCACCCTTGCTGGGCCGTCCGTCCTCTTCCTCGCCACGCGGGTCCGTGTTCCGGTCGATGAACATGACGACGTCAGCGTCCTGCTCGATAGCGCCGGACTCACGAAGATCGGAGAGCTGGGGCCGCTTGCCGGCTCGCTGCTCAACCGCACGAGAGAGCTGCGATAGCGCGATGATAGGCACGTCCAGCTCTTTGGCCAGGATCTTGAGTCCACGACTGATCTCGGCGATCTCCACCTGGCGGTTCTCGGACCGACGGTTCTGCGGCTGCATGAGCTGGAGGTAGTCAACGATGATGAGGCCGTCTGACTTGTCACGCAGGAGCCTGCGGGCCTTGGCGCGCACCTCCAGGATCGAGATGGCCGGCGTGTCGTCAACGAACAGCGACGTGTTCGCCAAGCGTCCCATGGCCTGCATGATCTGAGGCCAGTCACTGTCTTTCAAGTAACCGGTGCGCAGGCGCTGGCTGTCGATACGTGCCTCGGAGCACAGGATACGCTGGACGAGCTGCTCGGCTGACATCTCAAGACTGAAGACAGCCACAGGATGTCCCGCCTTAGCGGCGTTGACGGCGACGTTGAGCGCGAATGCCGTCTTGCCCACTGACGGGCGTGCCGCAAGGATGACCAGGTCTCCCCGATGCAGGCCCGCAAGGATCTTGTCCAGATCCGGAAAGCCGGTGGGGACGCCCGTGATGTGCGCCTTGCGGTCATAGAGCTGCTCTATCTGGGCAAAGCCGGTCTTCATCAGTTCTTCCAGCCCGCGGAAGTTGCTGGAGACACGCTTGTTGGTGACCTGGAAGACCGCTCGCTCAGACTCTTCGACCACCTGATCGATGTCATCAGGGTTCTCATACGACATCGTGGCGATCTTGTTCGAGGCGCCGATGAGCTGGCGCAACATGGAGGTACGCTTCACGATCTCCGCGTAGTAGGTCGCGTTAGCCGCTGTTGGCACCATGCCGGTTATGTCCAGCAGATACGGCTTGCCGCCGGCAGCGTCCAGACGACCCGTTGCTTCAAGCCGGTCTGCGACGGTGATCTGGTCGATGGGTTCACCGCGGCTGTTGAGCTCGCTTATCGACTCGAAGATCCGTGCGTGCGCGGAGCGATAGAAGTCCTCGGGTTCTACGAGACCCAGGCAGGCTTCGACTGCGTCCGGAGACAGGAACATGGAGCCGAGCAGCGACTGCTCGGCCTCGAGGTTGTGTGGCGGCACACGCTCTGCCAACCTGCGCTCTGCGGTTCCTGCCATTCACACTCCCCCGTGGACCACCGAGGGCGCCGCCCATCCGGGCGGTCGCCTCCGGTAGACCGTCCGGCTTATTACTCCTGCTCCGCGACGTCCTCGGTGGCCTCTTCGGCCTCTTCGGCGACGGGAGCCTCTTCAACCACGTCCTCAACGACAGGCTCTTCTGCGGCTACCTCTTCGGCACCCTCAGCAACAACCTGGACGATGAGAGTCGCCTTGACGTCATAGTAGACGTTGAGCTGAACGGCGTGCTCACCAAGGACCTTGATGTGCGCGTGGACGTCGAGCTTCTTGCGATCGACTTCCACACCGAGCTGCTCGGCGACGGCATCCACGATCATCGCGGATGTGATGGAGCCATAGAGCTTGCCCTCATCGCTGGCTTTCGCAACGATGACGACCTTCTTACCTTCGACTGCGGCCGCGACGCCTTCGGCATCACCGCGACGAGCCGTCTCGCGCTTCTGGATGTTGCCCATCCGCGCTTCAAGCTGCTTGATATTGCCCGCTGTCGCCGGGATGGCGATCTTGCGTGGCATCAGGAAGTTGACGGCGAAGCCTCGAGCCACATCGATGATGTCGCCTTCTTTGCCTCGTCCCTTCACGTCCTGTGTCAGGATGACCTTCATTGTTACTCCTTGTTCGTTTACTCTCGGCCGGTCTTGCGGGCACGAGGTGCTCTCCACTCTAGGCTCACGAACCGTTCGCCACAAGCGAACAGTGCGTGGCCGGCAAAGATGCCTCGTCCATCGACCGGTCGGCAGCGAACGGCGTCTGCGCCGTTCGTGTCAGCGGTCGAACTAGCGGCCGCGCTTGCCGTCAACCTTGCCGCTGATGACCGGCACGGTGTAGGGCACAAGTGCCATTTCACGGGCACGCTTCACGCAGGTCGAGATCTGGTGCTGGTGCTGGGCGCAGTTACCTGAGACACGGCGCGGCTTGATCTTTCCGCGGTCGGTCATGAACTTGCGCAGCATGTTGACGTCCTTGTAGTCGATGTACTCAGCGTGATCTTTGCAAAACACGCAGTACTTACGCTTGGGGCGTCGTGCGTAATCGCTCACTTCTTACCTCCCTTCGGGTCCTATCGCGGACCTCGGGCCTGTCGACCGGCGGGAGGGTACCGCCGTCGACTGATCATTCAATGCAGATGAACCTAAAACGGGATCTCTTCGCCGTCGGAATCGGAGCTAGGCGCCGCAGCAGAGTACCCGCTGCCGCCGCTACCGCTGCCGCCGCCATCCCGCGAGGAGAGGAACTCGACCTCATCGGCAATTACCTCGAGCTTGCTGCGCTTCTCGCCCTGCGGGTTCTCCCACTGGCTCCAGCGAAGCTTGCCCTCGATCGCGACCTTCGAACCCTTGTTGAGGAAGCGTGACAACGCCTCGCCACGCGCGCCGAAGACGGTGACGTCCACGAAGTTCGGAACGTCTTCCCACTCGCCGGTCTGCTGGTTCTTGCGACGGTCGTTGACTGCCACACCCATCTTGAGAACGCTCATACCACTGTTGGTGGAGCGCAGCTCAGGGTCTCTTGTTAGATTGCCGGTGATCACTACCCGGTTGATGCCCATAGTCCCTACCTCGTCTCTGCGACCATTGGCCGCCGTCAATCGCCCGCCCTGATCGGTCGGGTTGCAGCACTACACCTTGATGTCGTCGCGCCGCACGATCATGAATCGGACGATCTGATCGGTAATACGCAGGACGCGGTCGAGTTCGGCAACGACAGCTGTAGTCGCGTGGAACTGAATGACGTGGTAGTCACCGTCGGTGTGGCCTTCGATCTCATAAGCCAGACGGCGCTTGCCCCATGCATCCTCAGAATCGACGGTACCGTCAACGGTTATGATGCCTCGAGTCTTCTCAAGGACAGCACTCCGAGCCTCGTCGTCGAGGGTGGGAACGATTATCAGCATAAGTTCATAAGCCTTCATTGGTTCACCTCCCTTGGGCTACAGCGGCTCCGGGACACTGAAGGCGTCTGCCCAGAGCAGGAAATGAAGCCCTCGCAGTGTATCAGAGACCGACCGCACCTACAACGCTTACCCCACGCCTCTGACACGCTGCGATTTCCTGACACGTCTTGAGCGCTAATCAACGCCCTGAACTGCGGCGTTCTTCCAAAGCGCTAGCGCCACCGCGAAAGCGAATAGCATGGCTGCGCAAGCTGCGACCGATCCCAGAGCGCTTGAGCGCCCGAACACGGGCACCCCCGCCCAGTTCCCCAACGACCTCCTCGACAACGAGGACAGGCCCGCCTCATCGCAACCGAGCGCGGCGAGAACGGATTCGTCCGCTGCAGCGGGAACCCCCGCGTTCATCATCCGCTGCACGCCGAAGGATGCGGGTCGAGAGACCTTCAGCTCCGCGGCCTGGGACGGCATCGCCGGTCCGGGCGATTCGGCAGCCAGCGGCACGGCGCCGCACCCGTAGACAGGGGACGATACGACCGCCCCCTGGATGGCTGTGCCCGATCCGAGCGCCGGTGATCCCTCCAGGAAGGGGGCCGGCTCCGTGGTCTCGCTCAGGGGCGCGGGGTCTTGCATCTCAGGCTCGGCGCCAACGATCAGAAACGAGGGGTCGACATACGCGCCTTCACGACGAGCGCTCAGGTGCAGATGAGACGCGGCGACCGAGGCATCGCCAGTTGCAGCGACCATTCCAAGACCGTCGCCCACGACCACGCTCTCCCCTTGCCCGACCCAGACCTCGGCAAGCGGATGGAGCGTGACGAGCATGCCGTCACCGGTGCGCACGGTCACAGCCAGCACGCTTCCCCCGCCGTCGGCCGGGATGCGCCCGCTGAAGCTGACCTCCCCGGACACGAAGCTGAATGCAGCGTCCCCGGCAGTGGCCGCAAGGTCCGCTCCATGGTGAGTGCGCGTGACACCGGCAAGATCATAGGTCGTCCCGTAGCACAGGAGCACCTTCTCCTGAGCGCCCCACGCCGGGGCAGGAAGTACGACCGCCATGCATATGCCGAGCACCAGGATCTGTAGGAACCGATGCCGCCTCATGACCACTCCTCCCAATGTCCACCGGGGAGAGTGAGGGCGGCGGAATCGAACTGATGTTCGCTATATTACGACATCTCGAGAGGAGGCAGCGCGGCAATCTGACGAGCGGAGTGATGCACGCGACATACGGCGCCAGGCACAACAAAGGCCGCACACGGCGGCCCTTTGTCTACGCATATGGAGCGGGCGACGGGACTCGAACCCGCGACCTAAAGCTTGGGAAGCTTTCGCTCTACCAGCTGAGCTACGCCCGCTTATACAATGCGTCGCGTATTGTAACACCGCCCGCCCCGGCGGCAAATCACCAAGACCATCACCGGGCCAGCCACTCGCGTATCCGGTCCAGATTCCTGTCCAGCAGATACACGCCGGCTGCCGCCAGGATGACGACGATAGCCGTCCACAGCTTGCCCTTGGAGACGGGGTCATCGACTTCCCGGCCAGACCTGATCACGGTCAGATGCACCGCATGGATGTCCATGTCGCCACCGTGCTCGGCACACGCCGCATTGAATACTCCCCGCACCTCGACGATGTCGCCCTCGTGCCGGTAATCACCGAACACCCCGATCTGGGCGACCTCAAGCGCAGGAACCCACACCGGCATCCCTGAGTTCAGCCCGCCGAGAGGAGCGCCCTCCTCGATGTTGCGCTCCATGTAGGCATCGTCGTTGAGGTGCAGCCACGCCCAGTTGCCACGCACCATGGCCTCGCCGATGACCTCGCCACGATAGACGACGGTGGTGCCGTCGAAGATGTCGGGAAGCTCGACGAGCTCCGCGCTGGAAGGCGAGTTCTCTGAGAGCGGTATGTGCGGAGACACCGTGTGTTCCTCGGCCATCGCGGATGCGGGAGCCGACAGCACGAGCGCCAAGAAGAGGGTCATCCAGACGGCTCGCCTCATGACTTCCCCCTCACGATGGCGTAGAAGTGGCCGAACAGCGCCAGCACCGACATGAACTCGAGCCTGCCCATCCACATGGCGATGATGTAGGCCCATTTGAGCAGGTTGGGCATGTCCGGTGCGGTGATGCCGCATGAAAGCCCGGTGTTCGATGCCGCCGAGACACCCTCGAACGCTGCTGCGGTGAAGTCGTAGCCGAACAAGACACCCAGGACGGTCAGCACCGCGTACGCCGTCACGTACGCGAGCGTGATCGTGAATGCGGTACGGACGATACGGTCTTCCAAGACGATGTCGCGGATGTGATGGTAGCGCTCCTGCACGACCGCCGAATCGGGCGAGATCATGCGGCGCACATCCTGGATGTAGGCCTTTGTCAGCACGCCGATGCGGATACCCTTGATGCCGCCGCCTGTGGAACATGCCGATGCGCCGATGGCCATCGCCACCGTGGTCGCCAGCATGGCCACAGGTCCCCACTGGGTGACGAATGCCCGCGAGTAGATGGTGGAGAAGCCCGTGGTGGTATGTCCGGAGAGCACCTGATAGAACGCTTTGCGGAACAGGTTGACCGCGTCGGGGTAGATGCCCAGATGGGCGAGGCCGAAGGTGGCCACGCTCACGGTGATGAAGGCAGTAGCGGTGAAGCTCAAGATCTCGATGTTGCGGCGAAGCTCCCGCCTGTCACCTTGCCAGACCGCCCAGTGCAACGCGAAGTTGAACGAACCCGCAATGAAGATGACTGTGCAGATGATCTCGTATGCTGCCGAGTGGAACCACATGGTGTTGTAGGACTGCGGAGCGAAGCCACCCGTGCTCCACGCTCCCATGAACACCCACAGGCCGTGCAGCAGAGCTCGGACCGGCTCCTGCCCCAGCATCAGGCCCGTGACAGCAAGCGCTGCCGTCCCGATCGCAAGCCACATGAGGCTCACGAGCCAGATGGCTCTGGCGGTCCCAATGACATTGGGGAGCAGCCGTTCGTCTTTTCCTTCGCCCACATAAAGCTTGTACGCTCCCGCGGTACCCTTCACGAGGAACGTCAGCGCGATGACAACGATGCCCTGCCCACCCACGTACGTGAGCACGTGTCGCCACATGTTGAGTCCGTATGAGATGTGGTCGAGGTCCTGTATGAGGTAGAGGCCCGTGGTGGTGTAGCCGCTCATGATGTCGAACATGGCGTCCAGGTAGCTGCCCTCATGACCCGAGAGCCAGTGCGGTATCGCGCCCAGGACCGTAGCGGCGATCCATGACCCGGATGCGACCACAAGTCCGTGGCTCCACTTGAGGTCCTTCTCGGTACGGCAGATGACCTGCAGCCCGAACCCGAAGATGAAGCAGGCGCCTATGCCGATGACGAAATCCAGCGCCGTGTCCCACTCGGCGAACAGGAGCGACGTGACGAGAGGGACGACCATGAGCAAGCCGATGCCCACGATGATCTTTCCGAGGTATTTCCCGACGATGGCGTGATCGTCTCTGCGCGGTCGCAAGATCATCTGACGACCACCAGAGCAAGATGGGCGACCAGCAGCGCGAGTCCGGCCAGTATCAGCACATAGGCGGTCTCGAGAAGGATCGCGATCACATAACGACAGGCCCTGTTGTGGCCCGTCAGCACCTTCACGGCACTACTCCCCCGTCAGCGCCTTCTTGAGCGCCTTCTCGTGATCCACACTGGTGAAAGCGATGACTGTATCCCCCGGAGCCATCACCGTATCGCCGTTGACCGCGATCACTTCGTCTTCTCCACGCATCAAAGCGACGAGGATGCAGCCCTTGGGGAGCGGGAGCTCGGCGACCTTCTTGCCGCAAACGACACAGCGGTCGACCGGCAGCGTGACCTCGACGATGGCCATGTCGCCTTTGCGCAACGCGCTCAGCGTATGGATATCGCCAACGGTGGCCTCTTCCTGGATCATGCGCGAGATGATGGTGGTGGAAGAGATGGCCTCTATGCCGAGCGCGTTGAAGATGTGCTCGTTTTTGGGGTTGTTGACTCGAGCGACCGTGCGGGACACCCCGAACGCGACCTTGGCAAGCTGGCAAGAGACAAGGTTATCGTCATCATCGCCCGTTGCGGCAACGAAGACGTCCGCGCGGCTCATGCCCGCGTCTTCCTGGTACGAGGCGTCGCAGCCGTCCCCTCTGACGATCAGAGGCGAACCCGGCAACTCCCCGGAGAGCTTCTGCGCGACGTCCTCACGCTTCTCGATGAGGGCGACGTTGTGCCCGCTCTCAAGAAGCGTCTTAGCCAGATACGAGGCGACCTTGCCGCCCCCGTTGATGACGATGTACACGGGCTAGTCCTCCATGTACTTCTTGATCTTGGAGTAGGCCTCATCTTTGACCGATGCAAAGATGATATCGCCTTCCCGCATGACCGTGTTGGCGTCAGGGATGAACGACATGGGACCGCGAGTGACCGCCGATATACGGAAGCGGTTCTCGATCTCGATGTCGCGGAGTTTGCGTCCTTCGATTCCTGCGTCCGCTTTGAACTCGATGAACTCGATGTCTCCGATAGCGAACAGATGATGTCCATGGCCCGAGCGGATCTTATCCATCAGCGTCTCGGCCACGAGCGTGGTACCGCACACGTAGTCCAGATTGAGCTGCTGGTAGGTACGCTCCCGGACGGGGTTGTAGAGTCGCGCGACGACGTGCTTGACGCCGAAAAGCTTGCGGGCGACCTCGGCCGCCATCAGGTTGGTGTTGTCGAGGTTGGTGACAGCGGCGAACGCGTCAGCCTCCCGGATGCCCGCCTGCTCCAGGATGTCTTCGTCAAAGCCGAGGCCTCTGATGGTCACACCGTTGAAAGTGCTGCCGAGACGACGGAAGGCGGTCTCGTCGCGATCGATGACCACGACGTTATGGCCCTCGATCGAGAGCATTGTCGCAAGCTGTGAACCCACTCGACCGGAACCTACAACGATGATGTTCATGCTACGAGAATACCCCCTTGCCCGGATCATTGGGAGGAACGCCTTCGGGCAATACCTACGAAACCTATTCCTGGCGAGCGCTCCCGTCAATACCCAGCACGCAAACGGGCGTCGCCCGTGGAGGACGACGCCCGTTTGTGCTTACAGAACCCGAGGGCTCTTTACTTGCCGATCTTGAAGATCTTGGTCCCACACTCAGGGCACAGACCCTGTGTTGCGGGCCGTCCGTTCTTCATTGTGATCTCCTGAGCATCCTTGATCTCACGCTTGGCCTTGCACTTCACGCAGTAACCTTCTTTAGCTGCCATGTGTCGGCTCACCTCCTTGTTGATGGAATCAGACTAACCCCCGTTGCACGGAGGGTTCCCCCCTCAAGAGAACTTCCTGCAGCAAGTGTACACTTCTTGCTGGCTTTGTGAACATTAAGCTCTTCTCAGCAAGATTCTTCCGATAAGCACGAGTGCGGTACCCAGGGCGGTCGCGACGACCCCCGTGATCGCCGCAGCCAGGATCCAGAACCCCGTCGGGAAGATCAAGATCAGCAGCGAGTCGGCCGGAAACGTCCATGTCCCCGCCTCGAAGAACACGCCATGAAACGCCGTAAAGAACCGACCGAAGTCCGAAAGGCCCGCCAGGACGGTCACGGTCATCCCCGCCAGCAAGACCGCCCCTCCCCACCTCAGGCCGGTGCCAAGATCGGCATTCCGCCCCGTGGATGTGGCGTAGAGCCCGGCGATAAGCAGCAACGCTGCCGCCACGAGCGTCGCCCACCTGCCGGCAATGATGACATCGCGCACATCGACCAGGTGGGACACCGCCGCCTCGTCAAACGCGGGACGCCCGTCAACGGCCTTCGGCAGATCGGGCGCCTCGGCATCTGTGACGAACAGTCGGACGTCCTCGGCAAGCTGCACCATGCGTTCCGGCGATAGCCCTGCAGAAGCGCTGTCAGCCTGACCCGGCACGGCCATGGCGGTGAACCACGGGGCTGTCATGATCCACACCGCCAACCCCAGCGCGGTGGTGGCCGAGAGGAGAGCGATCAAGGCCACCCCGGGAAACGACCGGCGCTTCAACCTCACTCCCGCCCTTCGAGGTCGTTGGCGTCGAGCTCCCAGGCCGCAACGACCTGGTTGCCGCCCGCCATGGACGCAGCGTACAGCGCTCTGTCGGCAGCATCCAGGAGCCTGACGGCGTTATCGCCGTTGTCCGGTGCCACTGCCACGCCGATGCTGAGCGTCACGCCCAGGCCACGGAGCCGGAAGTCCTCCACACGCTGGCGGATATCCTCCGCAAGCGCGCTCACGTGCTTTTGCGCCGGGTCGCTCTCCGGGTCATAACGGAACGCCTCGGGAACGATGATCCCGAGTTCCTCGCCACCGACACGGCACGCGACGTTGACCTCGTAGCCCTCGTCCACGTGGCCTTCTCGGAGGACGTCTTTGACTTCTGTTGCGATGGCGGCCAGGATCTCATCGCCTATCTCCAGGCCGAAGATGCGATTGAACTCGCTGAACTGGTAGATGTCCACGAGGATGAGGCCGAGCGTGCCCTGATCGCGCTGCGCGCGGTCCACTTCGGAATTGAGCACACGATGGAAGTACTGGCGGTTGTACAGCCCGGTGATCTCGTCCACAAAGGAGGACTCACGCAGCTCACGCTCCCGTGCATGCACGCGCTGCATCATCAATATGCCGATAGTGCCGGCGCCGCCGTAGAGCGTCACCTTCCACAGGTATCGCACCCATACGAAGGTGGCATTGGTGTAAAGCCCGTTCTCCACGAACGGCATGTCGACGTGCGGGATCCAGCCCCAGAACTCGGCCGCCAGGACAAAGCCGTAAAGCAGCGCCGAGGCGAGCACCAGGAACCAGACGTGGTGGCGTTTGGGCAGGATGAACGCGCCTTCAAGGATGAACAGCAGGTACATCGAGCTGAACCAGGAGTAGACACCGCCGCTGTAGTAGACCAGCACAGAGGCCACGATGATGTCGAAGATCAGCTGCGCCTGGTTGAGGAAGGCGACATTGCCGACCTTATGCAGCGTGGCCTGGTAGAAGGAGTTGTACATGAGCACGAACAGGAGCGCGATCGCCGGGATGGTCATGTTCTGCACCAGCTGATCGAACGCGACGCTGGACCCGTACACCAGGGCTGCGACCACCGAGAAGACGGTGAGAGCGGCGACTATGGCCCACCTCACGCGGATGACCAGGCCCACGCGCTCGAGATTCGCACGCAGCGCTTCGATGTCGTACTGCGTAGGCTGATCCCGCCACGAGACGACGGCTGTTCGCGCAAGCGTCTTTGCGATCCGACTCTGGTTCAAGCGAAGACCTCCGAACGACTACGGGCGCGCCGCAGCGCGCCCCCTGGTTGCCGAGTGTATCACCACCCGACGCACACTCACACGCACACCGGTGTCTACAGCTCGCGGATGAGCTTGGTCACGAAATCCGCGGCCAGTGTAAGATTGGCCTCGTCGACGTTCTCCACCGTGTCGCTGTGCCAGTGCCAATGCGGTAAACGCCCGTTGATATCGAACGCCATCACGCTCATGGCCTTGAAGCGCCTGGCGAGCGCCGGCGTGGCATCCGTGGAAAGGCCGCGGTACTCTCGGCCACGCACGGCAAGCTCGTTCTCGCGGGCCACCCTCTTCGCCGATGACGCAAGCCTGCGGTCGCAGTGGTACCGCCGGGCCATCCCCTCTGAGGTGATCCAGCACAGCGCACCCGAGCCGATGTTGTCGATGTTGATGAACAGCGCGTCGTGCAGATCCTCGCCGTAGGCATCCAAGAAGGCCTGCATACCCCAGGTGCCCACTTCTTCGGCGCCGGTAGCGACGAACCAGATCTCCTTCTCGGCAAGCGCGCGGTCGATGCCATTGGTGACACGACGCCTGATGCGCGAGGCCTCCTCGGAAGCGAACCGCGGGTCCTCGAACTCGGCGGGGCCCACAGAGCCGCCCTTGAACCCGAATCCGTCCGCATCGTCGTCATCCGCGAGCGCGTCCCAGGTACCGATGTTCTTGCCTTCCTTGCGCACGTCGAAACCGCCACCAAGTCCGAGCCAGTCACGGACTCCGTGCTTCTCGCTCTTCTCGGCGGACTTACGCCCCCATCGCCTCTTCTTCTTGGGTTCCTCGTACGGCTCGTCGTAGGGCTCGTCATAAGACTCAGAAGAAGGAGCTGACGGCGCAGGTGCGTCGTCCCAATCGTCATGGTCGTCGACGTATGCGGGGGCGACCGGAACGGGCTCATCAAAGCTGAAGCTCGACTGCTGCTGGACCGGCGGCATCGCAGTGGTCTCCCACCCGATGTCATCGAAGGTGTCGAGCGCGGGCCGGGCAGGCGTCACCTTTGCCGGCGCGTGGGGCTCCTCGTCTACCGGCGTATAGGTGAGCAGCGCATCCTCCAAGACGACGTCCGCCTCGTAGGCCGCTTCAGGCGTACGCCTGATGGGCTGCGTGAGCTGCACGCGCTGGTCGGGCTCCGGGACCGTCTGCTCCATTATGCCCAGCATCGCTGCGACACCCGAGGCGTTGTCATTGGCGCCATCGGTGGCATGCATCGCAAGCTCGCGATGCAGGTTGATCAACAGCGGCACGACCAGATAGGCGCTCACGGCGAGGGCGGCGTACCAGGTGTAGGGATGCAGATCGCGGGTCCACGGAACAGCGTGGACCAAGATCGCTACAGGCGTAAGGAACGTCAGCCACTTCATGAGGCCGAACGTCAGATTGAAGTTCTTAACAAGACCCGGGCTGAATGCGAGGGAGGCTTTGGCCGAATCGTAGTGCGCCACCACGACCACCTTGCGTAGGCGCTCGTTACGACGGGCCTTGGGGACATGCCGGGCGATGACGTTCTGGCTTGGCCCCTTGGGCATCAGCCGGGACAGACCCCAGCGGGTATCCAGATCCGACCACATGACAACAGCCACCACAACGGCGATAGCCAGTGCCGGCCAGGCGAACCAGTTCGCAAGGACGGCCGCGCCGATGGTCAGCGCATGGTAGATGATGAACGCCCACGAGTAGGTGCGGGGGCAGTCGAACTCCTGGCGCTCCACGGGCAGACCTCGCTCCGCGAACACACCCTCGATATATTCGGCGGCCTGCGCCTCGGCGTCAGTCGTGGCGGGACGGGGCCCGATCACTTCGGCCAATTGATGCAGATGCTCAACGAGCTGCGTCATCGCTCCTCCGGGAGGACGGCGTCACATCGGCGCGAGATGCGCCTCGTCCACTATCATACCGCGACGCACGCCGCATCGCGCTACGGAACCGTGGTTGGTTGTGTGACGGTTCGACGCAGAGAGGTCTCGTGCGTCACCCCGTTCACCTCGATGCGGTCGATGGCCAGCAGCTGATGAGGGGTCGCCGATGAGTAGTACAGCACCGCCGCGGTGTATGCGGTATGCGGGCCCTCGGGTCCGCCGAAGGCGATGCCGCCGGTCGTTCCCGCATTCAGCCACCACGTGTCGTCTCGGAAGTACAGACGCGGAGAGTGCGTATGCCCGCTGAGGACGATGGGTGCGGCACCGGCGAACGGCTCTTCCATGGTGGGATTGTGCAAGGCGATGATGTCGGGCGTCTCGCTGGCGACGGTCGAACTCAAGACATCTGCCGCCTCGGCCGCGAGCTCCTCCATCCGGTCTTTGTCCGGCTCCACGTCAAAGCCTCGGCTCACCGGGTCCGGCACGCCGAACACCCGCAGCCCCGCCACCGTCGTGAAGGAGTCCTGCAGCACGGTCACGTTGTCCAGCGCGGAGAGCGCACGGATGATCTCGGGCGAGTCGTGGTTGCCCGGGACGAACACGAGCGGCCTGGAGCGATCGACGGTGGCGACCACCGCGGACGCCTCCACAGAGGTGCCGTAGATGTTGATGTCGCCGGTATGGATGACGAACGCCACATCGAAGGCCTCTGCAAGCTGGGATGCGAGCGCACCTCCCACCGGGTCCAGGTGCGTGTCCGAGACGTGCAGCACCCTGATGGTCCCGGGCATGGCTCCACCCGCAGCGAACACCTGCGGCGTGCCGTAGTAGGCCGCCAAGTCGCCGGCGACGTCGCGCACCTTCTGCTGCAGCGCGCCCACGTCCACCAGGCGCTCCTGGACGGTGGTGATCAGTCCCGGCGCGTATGAGATCGCACCATGATAGGTGGGTTCGGTGAAGGCATTGACGTCGAATCCCAGCATGCCCCAGGCGCCCACGGCCACAAGCGCCGCCGAGAGGAGCGCCGTCACAAGCACGGTCCGCCTGAGCCGGCTCCGGGCGGCAAGCATGACGAGCGCACAGGTGAGCGCAGCGGCGAGCACTCCCAGGCCGTAAGCCTGCACCAGGCCGGTGGTCAGCTGACGCTGCAAGGACTCAAGCGTGTCACCGTTGGGCACGCCCTCGGCCACCCACCGTTCGATCTCGGTGATCGCGACGTCTTCCAGCCGAAGCTCCACCCGGACTGGCGCGTCGTGGGTACGGGCGTCAACAGAGCCGAAGGGCGGCAGGGCGAGCGTGGTGGCTCCCGCCCCAGGCCCGAAATCCGCACTGACCGTCACGGGGCCGAGAGAGAAGACCGACTGTGCCGAAAGGGCGAATGCCACCACGGCAAGAAGCACCGCAGCGGCAACCACCAAAGACTCTTTGAGCCAGCGACCCACTGCACTCCTCGGACATGTTCCAGTCGTCCGACAAGCTTACACCTGGACACTCGCGCAGTCGCTAGTGGCAGGCCCCGCAATCCCGCATGCGGTACTCCGCATGCGGGACGATCGCGGCCGGGTCGTCGCTGTGACACGTACACCCGGGAATCGGCACCACGAAGTGCGATTCCACCGGCTCTTCAACACCCTGCGCGACAAGCGCGTCGTATGCATCGCGAGCGTCCGCAGACGGCGGCATGGAGCCGCCGAAGAAGTACAGGACCGCCGCGATGACGACCACTACGAGCAGGGCGATACCAAAGCCCGTGGCTATCTGACGCAATGCCGAGAGGAATCCTTTCACTATGCAACTCCACCGAGGATGGTCTCAAGATCCTCGCTGGCCGTCTGGGCGATAGGTTTGATGTCAAACGCATCCACCAGCACCTGGAGCACCGCGGGCGTGATGAACGCCGGCAGGGTGGGCCCAAGGCGGATGTCGGTGATGCCGAGGTGGAGCAGCGTCAGCAGGATCGCGACGGCCTTCTGCTCGTACCAGGACAGGACCATCGACAGCGGCAGCTCGTTCACGCCGACCTCGAACGCATCAGCGAGTGCGACCGCTATCTTGATGGCGCTGTAGGCGTCGTTGCACTGGCCCACGTCCAGCAGACGCGGGATGCCGCCGATCTCGCCCAGCTGCTTGTCAAAGAAGCGGAACTTGCCGCATGCGAGCGTGAGGACGACCGTGTCGGCCGGAGCCTGCTCCACGAAGTCCGTGTAGTAGCTGCGGCCCGGCTTGGCGCCGTCGCATCCGCCCACCAGGAAGAAGTGCTTGATGGCGCCCGACTTGACGGCCTCGATCACCGTGGGGGCTACAGAGAGCACCGCGTTGCGGCCGAAACCGACCATCACGGAACCGCCGTCGAACTCATCGGTGAACCCGGGAAGCTCGAGAGCGCGGTCGATGACGGCCTTGAACTGCCCGTTGTCCACGTGGATCGCATTTGGGTGGGCCACCCGGCCGGTTGCGAAGATGTTGTCGGAATACGTGTCTCGCGGGTTCTGGATGCAGTTGGTCGTCATGAGGATGGCGCCCGGGAACGCATCGAACTCCTTGCGCTGGTTCTGCCACGCAGTGCCGTAATGTCCATAGAAATGCGGGTACTTCTTGAGCTCCGGATAGC
This sequence comes from Coriobacteriia bacterium, assembly GCA_041595875.1. Classification (GTDB taxonomy): domain Bacteria; phylum Actinomycetota; class Coriobacteriia; order Anaerosomatales; family Anaerosomataceae; genus UBA2279. The sequence continues at coordinate 54,488 of JBFHJN010000002.1, read as the reverse complement.
CGTGCGCCGGCAACATCTCGCCATGTGTGTAGATGTCGATGCCAAGGCTCTCGGTCTGCTCCAAGAGGTCCTTGAGGTCTTTGAGGTCGTGTCCCGAGACGACGATCGCCTTGTTGGGGCGATGCCCCAACGGCACGCTTGTGGGGACCGGATGCCCGTACGCACCGGTGTTGGCGGCGTCGAGCAGCTCCATCGTCCACAGATTGACCTCGCCGGTCTTGAGCGCAAGGCCGACCCAGGCGTTCAGGTCCAGGCTCTTGTCGGAAAGCGCGGCCAGAAGCTCATGCTCAAAGGCGTAGATCGCAGGATTCTCATGGCCTAGGATGCGCGCGTGATCCGCATACGCCGCGATGCCCTTGAGGCCGTAAACAGCCGTCTGCTGGAGCGCGACCACGTTCTCATCGCGGTCATGGTCCGAGAAGATCCCGACGGCTTCGCCCTGCGCGATGAGTCCGGCGGTGTCGCCCGCGGGCTCGAAGGCGACGGCCGGGTCATCGGCGGGTACCACGCCGCCTGCGGCTTCGACTTTGGCGCGCAACGCACGCTTGACGGCTGCGCCCTCGCGGATGATGCCCGCCAGGTGCTCTTCGTCGAAGTCGACGTTGGTGACCGTGGTGAAGAGCCCGGTGGTGGTGAACACGTCGGCGTCGTGATCGACGACGCCCACCTTCGCACCCGCGACGGCGATCGCCGCGATGCCCTTCAGCTGGTGCACCAGCAGGTCTTGCAGCGCCGCGACCTCAGCGGTCTTGCCGCAAACACCGACGGTGGTGCACCCGACACCCTTGCTCGTCTGTTCACACTGGTTACAAAACATAGTGACCTCCTAGTGGTCAGTGCTGTCAGGTACTAGCCGTGAATGAGCGCAGGCAGGCAGCGGGTACATACCCACGTACTGCTACCTTTGGTCCTCACCGGCAGCAACGGCGCGTTGTCCTCATCGGCGCCGCAGACGTGGCAGACCTGCGGGATGTAGGTCTTGAGCTTGGCGGCGATGATCTCCTCGGCCGCCTCGTGGTCGAACGCGGGGGCTTCGCGCTCCTCGATGGTCAACGCGCCCGTAGGGCAGACGCCCAGGCAGAAGCCGGCACCGTCGCACAGCTCTTCGCGGATGACTTTGGCCTTGCCGTCGATGATCTGGATGGCGCCCTCGGCGCACGGTGAGACACACAGGCCGCAGCCGGTGCACAGCTCCTCGTCGATCTTCACGATCTGCCGGGTGGTGGTGGTGCTCATGGGGGTGTCCTCTCGTCTTGCGCTACGCACCATTGGTGCGGCGCATCTCCTTTTTGTGCTTGCGTCCTTCCAACAGGTGCTTCACGCCGTCCACGGCGTGGCCGTGCCACATCGACCTCGGTCCTGCGTAGCGCATGACCTCGCGCATGTACTCGCGCATATCCGGCTTGTAGCAGTGCGTATCGCAGTGGCTGCAGAAAGGCTTGGGGTCTTTGGGACAGAAAGCGCGGCGCTTCTCGGCATAAGCAAGCAGCTCAGCGCATCTCTCACACACGACCGGCGGCTTCTTGCCATAGACGCCAAGCGCGGCGCCGTCGCTGACCAGTGGCGTGCGCACCGCGTCCGGATGCACGCCCTTGCAGTAGATGACGGTGAAATCGCCCAGCAGGCGGGTGTCTTTGATGACCTCCGCGTCGCGCATTCGCTCCGTAAACCGATCGCTCACTGCCGGGTTCTCCTCACTCTGTCGCGTTGTGATTACAAGACCGTACCCCTGTTGGAACCCGGACATCCTTGACGAAGGTCAAACTGACAGTGACTCTTTCAAGTGACCACCACTAAGGAGACACTGTGCCCCATACCCGCACCGATGTGATAAAAGCCCTGCGTGCGTGCCGACTGTGGCGCCCGGCGTCCGATGATTCTGTCAGGCGGCTCGCCTCAAAAGCCCACGTCATGGACGTGCCGAGAGGAGCGCCGCTTGCTGCCGAAGGTGACGCTGCCGAGCGCTTCGGGGTGCTGGTGGCCGGCAAGGCGCGCGTCTTCCACCTGCAGGCGGACGGGCGCACGATCACCTTCGAGACGCTGCAGACCGGTGACCCGCTCGCAGCGGTAGCCGCGCTTGCAGGAGGTCGCTACCCCGCACACATAGACGCGGTGACGCCTTCGACGATCGCCTGGCTACCCCGCGAGGCGCTCTACGACCTCATGGCCGCCGAACCCGAGGTCGCACGCAGTCTGATCTCCGACCTCGCCTCGCGCGTGATCAACCTCACGAGCGTCGTTCAGACACTCGCCCTGGACGTCCCGGGAAGGTTGGCGCGCTACCTGTTCCAGCGCTCGCTCGCGGTTGGCGAGGCCACCACCGAAGGACTGAAAGTGTCTCTGGGGATGACGAAGACCGAGCTTGCATCCTCACTTGGCACGGTGCCGGAGACCCTCTCGCGCGCCTTCGGCAGACTGCGTGACGACAGCGTCCTGGAAGTAAGAGGCGCCGACGTCATCGTGTTCGACGTCGGCGCACTCGCACGGCTTGGATCAGGTTACGAAGAGGACTAGCGGCACTACTTCTTCCGATTACTGTTGTTGGCCACTACCATGACATCGATCCACGTCTCGTTGCCGTAGACACCGGTGAGTTCCAGCTTGTTGCGGCTGAGATCCTCCATCTTCAGACCCAGCGGCATGCAGTAGTGCTCATCGTTGTTGACGATCGCACCCGCCAGCGTGATGTCGGGATCCGCGACCCTGAAAATGATCCGGTGCATTCCCGGAACCGTAGGCATCCATCCGCCGCCGGCAGAGGCGAAGTTCATCTTGCCGCTTGGGCCGATAGCCGGCTCGAGGTCGACTTTGGTTATGGCACCAGTGGGTGAATGGACCTCGGCGTAGAAGTTGTTGGTGAGCACCGTGGCATAGCAAGACTGCCAGGTGAAGTCCCCGTCGACGCTCGCGGTCCCGAACAGCTCCTCTTTGCTGCTCTGATACTCAAGACATGCCATCTTGTAGGCGGTCATCGAAGCCGTCTCATCAAGCTTCTGGTAGAGAGCGATCTCCACGGGGAAGCGGTAGCCCACCGTGGGGCTGATATTCTCAAGCGGGTTGCCCCAGTCGATGAAGTCGATTGCCACGAGTTCGTCGTCGGCCGTCTTCCGGGTATCTGCTTGCCATGCATTGTTGGCGTACTGGTCTTGCACGGGCTGTGGATACCACGGCCCGTTCTCGTTCAGGTACTCAACAAGGTCCTGGCTGAACCAGTACGCTTCTTCTACGACGTCGGTTGTGGAGTCGTCACCGGGAAGCCAGGCGCCGTAGTCGAAATCCACCAGGCCTGGATGCGACCCCAAGTACTGTTGCGTGATGCTTTGGGTGACCTCAAGGAATATCGGGTTGCCATCGTCCCCGAGCACGAAGACGGTCCGTTCCACCTCTTCACCCTGGTTGTTCAATTCAACAGTGGTCGTGGTCTCGTAGAAACGTTCCAGGTACTCGGTCATCACAACCGGGAACGAGAGGTTGGTCGTGAGCACGACTTCTTCATCCGGGTCCGGGTCCGGTGCCGGTTTCCCCGGCTTCGGCTGATCCCCCGGAGTCGCCTTGCCCGCCACAGCCAATGGAGCCGACAGCGCGAACACCATGCTGAGCACAAGCATGAACACGAGTACGGTTGGCTTCTTCATCGCGCGCCCCCTCATCCCTTCGGTCGTACCGCATCGTCGAGGCATCAGTGGTTACTCACTCTCGGACGACGCTCGACAGCCGGTGAACCCCCTCTAGGTCTCCGACCGTAGACAAGGTTCACTACCCGCTGGAACGAGGCAGCAAACCGCTTTCAGCAGCACTCGACGAACGGGCCATACCGTCGGATGCATGCATAGGATAAGCGGCTAAATAGTGTCTCTAGCTGCGGTTTTATGAAGCAGTCTGCCTGCGTCAGGCCCCTGCCTCCGCGGCCCTTCGCGCCTTGATCTGCTTCGCGCCCTTCTCAAGCGTTCCCGCCATGAGGAAGCCCGCGAGCAAGACCGCCGAGGCGACCATCTCGCCCGGATACAGGCCCACCGTCTGACCGGCGCGCGCCATCGAGCCCGCACCAGCGATCAGCAGCGTGCCGATGATGATGAGCACGTTGGCCCACGCGCGGTAGCGGTACTCCTTCTTGGGCCAGAACTTGAGGATGGAGTACGTGGAGCCCCCCAGCAGCAGCAGGGTGCCCGGGATGTTGAACGCGAAGCTCATGGCACGTGGGAACGACATGCTCGCACCCAACGCCTGACCTCCCACGGTGATGCCGGGGATAAGCTTGTCCATCATGAGATCGGCCGTGAAGGTGCCGTAGAGGAACACAGCGAGGCACACGATGTTGAACGCCAGGTACAGGTTGCCCAGCGTGCGCTTCTTAGTGATGAGATAGAGCGTCCCTAGGCCCAGAAAGCCGACGAGCGACGCCGCGAGGACGATGTAGACGCGATACACGGTCGGGTCCCAGTAGAGGGTCTTCTCGGACCATGCCTCCATGACGGCTGCCACCGCATAGAACAAAAAGCCCACCGCCCATGCCGCCTGATGGGGCTTGCGCCGGCGGTACCACTGCACCGCAAGCAGCGTGACGTAGGCGAACCCGATGACTCCGGTAGCCAGCGGCCAGAGCCAGCTCGACCAGAACGCGTCAGACATACGTGCTCCTCTCCATGGTCATTCCGCTGCGAGCGCCTCGCTCAATTCCTGTACCTTCTCATCGGCCGCGCGCGCCCTGTCCCGGGCTGCGAAGTAGCGGTCGGTCGGCTCGGCGGCCAGTGCCTCATACGCATCAGCGATGGCGATCTTGGGAGATGCGGGAAGCTCCTTGCCTTGAGCGATAAGCGCGGTCTCCTGCTTGGAGTACGCGTCCAGCATGTCGTTTGCGTCCTCCAACTTGCCGTCCAGCCATGTGGAGTCGATCTTCATCGAGCTTTCCAGAAGCTCCTCGCGCGCGTCGATGTAATCGATGAACTGCTTGAGTTCCGCGTCCGGGAACGTGACCGACGCCGTCTCGATGCTGGACCGGGCCGCGGCAAGCTTCTCCACCGCTTCTTTGGAGAGCTTGGTGGAGTTCTCCACGCCCTCCTTGGTGTGCTTGTTGTACTGCACGACGGCATCCTGGCTGAGCTTCTCGGCTTCGGCCACCAACGCCCACCCATCAGCTGCGGGCTGCAACGCACCGGCAGCAAGCTTGTTGGCTGCAAGGATCGTCTCGGCCTCCTGGAGCATCTCGGCCCTCGCCTCGGCGGCAGCCTGCAGCGCCTGGGCCAGCACCTGATCGTCCTCTGTCAAGTCGATCCGGGCGGCCACCAGCAGCTCTATGGCATCGGACAGGTCCTTGCGCGCCTGGGGCAACTGCTCCTGCGCCTCAGCGGCGGTGGATGCGAGGTCCGATGTGATCTCTGCCTGCACCACTTCGTCCGCAGCGATGACTACGTCCTCCACCTCTGCGAGCATCTCAACGGCGGTTTCCAGTTTGTCCTCAGCCGCGCGAACCCGGGTGGTCTGCTGCAACCCCATGTAGACGGCTGCAGCGACAAGCGCCAGCGCCAACACGGCTACCACCCAGACCCACGCACTGATCCCCTTCTTGCGCGGAATGCTCTCGACGGCTGTCTCTCCGCCTTCGACGACGTTCCCATCTTGCATATCCATGCCTACCCCCTCAGTTCGCCCTGATGCCGGCGGGTATGGTCAAATGTATCTCGGTGGTGTCCCGCATGGAGCGTACACCGAATCGCCCGCCGTGAGCCTGCGCACACAGCTGTGCAAGGTGTATCCCCAGACCGGACTCGGGATGCTCGCCGATTCCCACGCCCTCGCAGAATCTGGCGCTGAAGACGAATCCCACGCCATCCTGGCTCGACTCCACGACAGCCGTCAGTACCGCGTCTTCCGGGCTCGACCGCAGAATACCGCGCAGAAGGCCGGTCAGGGCTCCGTCGAGGCAATCCGGGTCCACACGCATCGTGAGTCCCTTCGCCATCTGCACCGTCACCCTGCCACTGCCCGCTTCGGCCGAACGGTCCAGCGCTCGCGACAGAGCACAACGGGGGTCCTCGGTCATCAGCTGGAGCTGGGGGCCCGGCTCCAGGAGGCGTGCCGCCAGCCTCAGCTCCTCGGAGATATCCGCGATCTCCCCGCAGCGGCGCCTGAGACCACGCAACACCCGCTCCCGTACCTCCGGGTCATTCAATGCGTCGCCACGCTGCAACAACTGCAGGTAGCCGGAGACCGCCGTGACCGGAGCCGTCAGACGCGCCATGGCAGCACTGCTCACAGCCGGAGCTGCACACCCGTACTCGCGCACTTCGGCGCTCTCGTCTTGCATGACGCAGATCGCCCCGCAAAGATCGCCGTCGTCGTCATGCATGGGGAGCAGGGTGACGCTGATCTGGAGCACTTTGCCGTCGGCGGTCCTTTGCACGACGCCCCCCACCCGTGTCACGCCACCTTCGAACACACCCTGTCGTATGCGCGACAGAACCGTGGTGTGGAGTTCGCGGTCCACCATTGGAAGAACGGTGCCGATGACCTCCTCGGCAGCCCATCCATACAGACGTTGGCTGGCCTGGTTCCAGCGGACGACCCGCCCGTCAAGGTCGATTGTGACGACCGCCTCGGCGGTCATAGTGAGAGTCACATCAAGCACGTCACGCAGTTGCCGGATAACGACCGTGCGCTGTTGCAGATGCCCCTGGGCCCGCTCACCTTCCACACACTCGCCCAGAAGCTGCGCCCACGCGTCGAGCAAACGAAGGCACCGGGCGTCAGGCGCATCCTCCATGACTGCGGTCGCCAACATCCCAGTGCCGTCACCGGCATGCACCGGAACGCTCACGATGGTGCTGGACAGCGGATATGCGTATGAAGCTGCAAACAGCGCGCGTCGTCGATCGTCCAGCACAGCAGCGCCCGCCGGCAGCTCGCCGAGAGAGACGGGCGCAAGACGCGCATTGTCGTGCGGCGCCACGCCGTGGCAGTGCAAGACTCCCCCGGAGTCCAGTGTGCCGATGAAGACGACCTCGGCGCCAAGGACGTTCTGCAACTGATCCGCGGCACGCTGAAGGACGGAGGGGGCAGCCTCGGTATCCACGCCAACGCGTTTGACCACTCTTCTTTGCTTCATGCTGCGCGCGGCCCCTCATCGCCCCCGATATTCTCCTCCCTTTGTAGCCCCCGCACGCACGAAGGGCAAGGCGTGAGGGCAGCTTCGACCGTTCATCCGATAACGAATTCCTTTCTGGCACAAATATTGCTACCATGCTTGCGGGGCCAGTGCGACCCGTCCGCTCCTCCCCCCTCATGGACGGGGTATCGCCAGCCCGTGTTAACGAGGTGCGCTCCCCCCGCGCACCTCGTTTCTTTTGTCCAGAGTACAAACCACCTCTGACACGCTCGTCCTCACAGTTGTCCCCAAGCCGTCTTTGAGCGGTAGAATCATGCGGAAACCAACCGGGAGGCAGCATGTCTGACGCAACAGAACGCCAGGTGAACCTGGCTCTCTATCTGTCCTCGACGCGCACGCCGGTGTCCGCCGAGATGATCCGCGCCGAGGTCTTCGGATATCCCGCAGGTCAGGACGAAGACACCTTCCTGAGGATGTTCGAGCGTGACAAGAAGCAACTGCGCGCATGCGGGCTCATGCTTGAGGTCGTGGACCTTGAAGGCGTACCCGGCTACCGGCTGGATGCCGGGGCGAGCTATGCAGGCGACCTCGAGCTTTCCGAGGCTGAGCGCGCGACACTGCGGGCGGTCGCGGCGGCCCTTGCGAGCGACCCGGGCTTCCCCTTCGGTAGCGACCTCGCGATCGCGGTGGCGAAGCTGGGTGGGGCGCAGCGCGAGGCGGGCGGCGTAGCCGCCAGCGCGCCCGGCGCGCTGACCGACGAGGCCCCAGGCGCTCAAGGCGCCACGGCAGCGGTGCTGGCCGAGGCGGTCGCCTCGCGCAAGCGCGTGCGCTTCGGATACACGAACGCTTCCGGCGACGAGAGCGATCGCGAGCTGGAACCCTACGGCGTCTACTTCCAAGACGGCCGTTGGTACGCGGTGGGCCGCGACACCTCGCGGGAGGAGACACGCACGTTCGCGGTGCGCCGCATGCGCGGCGTCGAGGTGAACTCGCGCAAGCCCGCAGCGCCCGACTTCGAAGCGCCTTCGGACTTCTCGGTGGCCGACCATATGCTGCTGCCCTTCCAGTACGGACCCGGAGCCATCGAGTGCGAGCTGCGCTTCTCGGCGGAAGACGCCTGGCGCGCGCCGAGGCTTTCCGGCGGGCAGGGTACGCTGGAAGCGCAGCCTGACGGCGGCGCCATGTGGCGCGTGAGCGCTGCGAGCCTGCCGCGCTTGGCGCGCTGGATCGTCGAGAACGGACCCGGCATCACGCCGGTCTCTCCGCCGGAGCTTCGCGAGACGCTTGCCGAGGGCCTGCGGAAGGTGGTGGCGCGGCATGGCGCCTAAGACGACCGCCGCCGAGAGGACCCGCCGCCTGCTGGCGATTCTGCCCGCGCTCACTCCGGGCGCGGAGATCCCGCTGGCATCGCTGGCCGCATCCGTGGGCGCGACGCCCGCCGAACTCGCCGCCGACATCACGACGCTCTCCATGTGCGGCGTACCGCCGTTCGATCCCTACGACCTCGTCGACGTCTTCATCGACGGCGACACCGTCTTTGTGGGCATGGCGCTTCCCTCGCTCTCCCGCCCCGTACGCCTCACGCCCGCCGAGGCCCGCGCGCTTGTGGCGGCGCTGCAAACCGCCGGCTTCGCGCCCGGCGATCCGCTGCTTGCAAGACTTGCGACGGTCGCATCCGTCGAGACGGACACCGACGCCCTGGCAGATCGCATCCGCACCGCGACCGACTCCGAGGGCCTCGGCGACGTGTACGCGACGATCGTCGCCGCGGTCGACGACGCAGAGAGTGTGGGCATCACGTACTTCTCGGCGTCGAGCGGCACCACGCGCACGCGCCGCATCCAGCCGCTGCGTGTCTTCAACAACCGCGGAGCGTGGTACGTACAGGCGCTCGACGAGGGTCTTGCCGAGGAACGCACGTTCCGGCTCGACCGCGTGCGGGAAGCCGTCGCGACGGGCGAGCACTTCGCGCGCGCGGCGAGCGCGGGCGATGGTGCAGGCGCGGGCGCGACCGGGAATGCAGAAGGGGACGCAGGCGACGCCACATTCCACATGAGCGCTGCACGCGGACGCGCGACCGTGCGCTTTGACGACGCGGCCGGACTCGAGGACCGCGACTGGCCGGGCGCGGCCATGACGCGCACCGCAGATGGCGGCGCCGAGGCGCAGGTACCCTACGCGGGCACCGGCTGGCTGGCGCGCCGCGTGGCGGCCGCGATGGGCGGCGCCGAGGTCATCGCTCCTGCCGAGATGCGCGACGCCGTGCGCGCGCTCGCCGGGGAGCTGCTAGGCGAGCTCGACAGCGAGTAGCCCGATGAGCGGTCGAGTCCGCCAGGGCGTCATTGGGTATCCACCCCGATGGGACTGATACACCCGGCCATGCGGTCGGCGTAAAACGTGGCAAACGCGATGCGGGACATATCACGCGACAACGTCTTTGACTGACGCACCCCTCGGGAGGAGAGAGGGGCGGTCATGCGCAGAAGGTCAGCTTTATCTGTACTGCTTGTAACGATGCTATTGGCAACGACGCTTATCGGGATGCCGATACAGGCGTCTGCGAACAGCAGGCCCGAGCCGAAGGTGGCTTTGTGGCTCACCATCCTGCACAACAGCGACGGAGAGTCTCAACTGATAGACCTTGGCACCGGCCGCGAGGACTTCGGCGGTGTTGCGCGCTTCAAGACGCTCGCTGACAAGCTGAAGTGGGATGCCACGCACTCCGTGCGGCCCTACGACCAGCTCGGTGCCAAGCGCGGCGTGCTGATGGTGTCATCGGGCGACAACTTCCTGGCGGGTCCCGAGTTCAACGTCAGTCTGGACAAAGGCGCGCCGTTCTACGACACCATCGCGATGGACTGGATAGGTTACGACGCGGTGGGCATCGGCAATCACGACTTCGATTTCGGTCCTGACGTACTGGCCGACTTCATCGGCGGCTTCAGCAGGACCCAGCCGATGTATCTGAGCGCGAACCTCGGCTTCGAGGCTGAGCCGGCACTGCAGGCATTCGTCGACAGCGGTCAACTCGCCAAGAGCACCGTCATCAAGGAGCGCGGCGAGTTCATCGGCATAGTGGGCGCCACAACACCTGCGCTCGCATACATATCGAGCCCTCGCAACGTGGAGATCATGGACGACGTGGCCGCCGCGGTGCAGGCCGAAGTGGACAAGCTCGAGTGCATGAAGATCAACAAGATCGTGCTCATCAGCCACCTGCAGAGCGTTGAGGAAGACCTCTCGCTCATCGGCGAGCTTGATGGCGTGGATGTCGTAGTAGGCGGCGGTGGCGACGAGATGCTCGCCAACGATGGCGACCTGCTCATCCCTGGCGATGAAGGCCTGATCTACGGGTCATACCCGCTGATAGGAAGCGACCTTGACGGGACTCAGGTGCCTGTCGTGACCACACCGGGCGGCTATGCCTACATCGGAAGGCTGTCTGTTGCGTTCGACCGGCACGGCAACGTCATAGCAACTGGCAGCAACAGCGGGCCGGTGAGAGTCGCCGGCGGAGACAACCCGGACGCGGTCAGCCCGGACCCGATGGTTCAGGAACTCGTTGTTGACCCGATCGTCGACGAGCTCTCTGACATGGCGGCAAACGTCATCGCCACAAGCGAAGTCGATCTGGACGGCGTGAAGTCTCACGTCCGCACAGCGGAGACGAACGAGGGCGACCTGGTGGCGGATTCACTGCTATGGAAGTCCACCCTGCTGGCTCCCATATACGGGATGCCCGTGCCGGACATCGCGATTCAAAACGGCGGCAGCATCCGTAACGACAGCATCATCCCTGCCGGTCCTGTGACCGAGCTGGACACGTTCTCCATGCTGCCGTTCCCGAACTTCGTGTGCATCGTGCCGAATATCCCCAGGACGCAGTTCAAAGACATCCTTGAGAACGCAGTCAGTCGCGTGGAGTTCGTCGACGGGCGCTTCGCCCAGATCTCCGGTTTCAAGTTCACCTACGACATGGCGCTGCCCGCAGGTTCGCGCGTCGTGTCCGCACAGCTTGATGACGGGACTCCGCTCATCGCGGGTGGCGCCGTTGTACCGGGCGCGGACCTGCATATCGCGACCCTGGACTTCCTTGCCAAGGGCGGCGATCAGTATCCGTTCGCCGGAGCGCCATTCACCACGCTTGGGACTACCTACCAGCAGGCGCTGGAGGACTATCTGATCGACGGGCTCGGCGGTGCTGTGACATCTGCCGACTACCCTGAGGGTGGAGAAGGAAGGATCACCCGGCTCAACTGACAGTTCGCGACAAGCGACTTGAAGCTCGACAACGGGCCGTCCTTCGGGGCGGCCCGCGTGTCGACCACGCGCCCGCCGGGGCGCGGCCTTGCCCGGGCTAGAGACTCGGCCTGCTCTTCCCATCACTCCCGAACCGCCGCGTGATCTCCTCGGCCACGGTCTTTGCCGCCAGCGTCTCCACGTCGCGGACCGGCAGCGCCTCGAGGAACTGCTTCGCGTAGCGCTTGCCGCTCACAAGTCGCGCGTCGGCCAGCACCAGACATCCGTTGTCCGTGCTCGAGCGGATAAGCCGGCCGGCCGCCTGCTTGAGCTCGAGGACCGCCTCGGGCAGATAGTAGTGGTCCCACGCGCGGGCGTCGCGCTCACGCCGCTCCTCGTAGAGCGGGTCGCGCATCTGGCCGAAGGGCAACCGTGGGATCACCACACACCGCAGCGTGTCGCCTTTGGCGTCGAAGCCTTCCCAGAACGACTTCGTGGCGAACAGCGAGAGCTTCTCATCGGCAAGGAACTCATCACGCAACCGCTTGCGAGACGCGCTGGGGCTCTGCACGAGCAGTCGCAACCCTTCGCGCTCCAGCGGATCCACGAGTCTCCTGTACAGCTCCATCATGTCCCGGCGGTTGGTGAACAGCGTCAGCACGGATCCGCCCATAGCGACGTGCACGTCGAACAACAGCCGCTCCAGTGCGTCGATATAGCCCCGCGAACCCGGCTCAGGCAGGTCGCTTGGCACGAAGACCGCCATCTGGCGTTCGAAGTCGTAGCTGGAGGCTAGGCGCAGCGTGTGACACGCCGCCTCTCCCACGCGGTCCAGCCCGACCGCACGCAGGAAGTGCCCGAAGTCATCGCCGGTCGCGATGGTGGCCGAGGTGTAGACCACTGAACGCAAACGCGGATAGAGCTCCTCGGCAAGCACCTCGCCCACATCAAGGCAGAGGGCGGAGAGCGCCTCCGCGCGCTGGTCGCGGCGGCGGTCGGCGGTCACGCTGTAGACGCGGCCCTCGTCCTCCCCCTCCAGCACCAGCACCAGCCCCTCCAGCTGCATGGCGATGCCCGAGAGCTGCCCGGCCAGGTCGTAGCGCTGCTCGGTATAGCCCTCCCCCAGCTCCTCGAGCCCGGTCACCACAGCGCGTCCGGCGCGCAGGATCTCATCGAGTCGCTTGGCAAGCGAGCGGCCCACACCCGCAGCCGTCCCCCAGGCGCCGGTCTCGCGCATCTGCGGCGTTATCCGCAGCTCCACGCGATCGTAGTCGCCCTCGCCGCGCGCGCTCAGGTCCTTCACGAAGTCGAAGAACGACTCCGCCAGCGTGCTCGCCAGCGCAACGGTCTCGCGCATCGAATCGATCGTCTCGGCAAGGTGCGTGCCCGCTACCGATGGCTCCAAAGCGGCGCGCGCGCGAAGCGCGTCAAGATAGCCGCCCCTGCCCTTCATGTGCAGGCCGAACAGCAGTCCCGCAAGCGTCACGTGCGAGGCGCTGTAGGAGAGCTGCTTGCGCGCCTCGTCCTCGGCGCCGTGAGCCTCGTCGATCACCCAGTGGCGCACCGGAGGCAGGATGCCGCCGTCGGTGGTGAGGTCACAGAAGAGCAGCGCGTGATTGGTGACGACGATGTGCGCCTGCGTAGCGCGGCGGCGTTGCCCGTGCAGGTAGCACAGCTGCGGCCAGTAGCGACAGCGTTTCTTGGTGCAGTCTGATGCCGAGGCACCCAGCAGCCGCTTCATCCCCGGAGGCCAGTGAAGATTGACGGCGTCCATGTCGCCCCACGCGCTCTGCGCGGCCCACGCCACCAGCATCGCAAGCGCCTCGCGTGTCTCGGCGTCCGTTTCCTCCGCCGAGTCCAGCGCGCGCTGCAGCTTGCGCAGGCAGATGTAGTGCTCGTAACCCTTGAGCGCGACGTAGCGCAGGCAACCGCCCAGCGCCTCGGAGAGCGCAGGCAGCTCGCCGTAGACGAGCTGGTCCATGAGCGTGTTCGTCTTGGTTGCCACGCCCACGGCCACGTGGTTGGCAAGCGAGAAGCGCGCCGCCGGCACCAGGTAGGCCACCGACTTCCCAACGCCGGTGCCCGCCTCCACCGCCAGGTGCGTGGAGCTGCCGAAGGCCGTCAGCACGGCCTGCGCCATCTGCGCCTGCTCCCCGCGCTGCTCATATCCCGGATACATCTTGCCCACGATGCCGTCGCTTGAGAACTCCGCCAGTATCTCCTCGGCAGGCGGGCATACCAGCTCCAGCTCCGCGGCATCCGCCATCGCCTCGTGCTTCTCGTGTCGCAACCGCTCCTGCCGCAGCGTCTTCAGGTCGAAGCCGCCTTTGGGCTTCCTTGCCGCCGAGAGATGCGCCACCACTGCACCCAACGGTGATGTGGCGCCCAGGATGCGCGCGATCTCTGCGAGCACGGCGTCGGGCTGCGCGTCCAGGCCGCACAACAGCACCCGCCACACGCCCACCAGCGCGTCAGTGTCGTCGCACGCGCGGTGGCAGCTGCCGCCATCTATGCCGAAGGCGGCGACGATGTCGGTCAGCCTGTGGCTCCGCAGCCGTGGCAGCGCGATGCGCGAGAGCGGTAGCGAGTCCAACCATCGGCCGCGCAGCCGGGTGGGGCCAGCGCCGGCCGCCTCGAGGAACTGGCGGTCGAACGTGGCGTTGTGAGCTACCAGGTCTCGCGTGCCGACGACTTCGACGAGCTTGCTGATGACGCTCTCTATGGGAGGCGCGTCGGCGACCATCGAGTCGTCGATCCCCGTGAGCTGTGTGGTCTCTTTGGGGATGGGACGCTGCGGCTTGACCAGCGTGGCGTAGCGCGACACTTCCTCCAGGCCGCGCATCACCACGACCGCCACCTCGATGATCTCATCGTGGAAGCGATCGAAGCCCGTAGTCTCCAGGTCGATGAAGGCCAGCTCGTCTTCGAATCCGAAGACGGCTGTGCGGGCGCGCTCCGCAAAGGTCGCATAAACGGCCGAGATGTCCGGGTCCGTGCCCGGCACGAGCAAGCGCGAAAGCGCGTCAGTAGCCATGCCGAAAGACTAGCACGGCGCCCCGACTTTTCGGGACGCCGTGCGTCAAACAAATGCTGCTGTTTTCAGGGTTACTGAGCCATACCCACTGCGCGGGACTGGACGACCCAGCTGCCTTCATACATCTCGAACGTCCACATGGCTGCCCATTTTCCGTTGGCGCCAAGGTCCTGCTCGGCGGTGACGGTAGCGATATCGCCATCCTCAGAGGATTCCCCGATAGTGAACGAGGTCATGCCGTAGCCGGTCTGAGTAGCGCCGAAGTCCTCGGCGTTGTTGCCCTCCTGGCTGGTGGCCGGCTGCATCGCGAAGGCCTTCTCGAAGTCCTTGTCGAGGATCGCCTGGTAGTACTGGGCGACGTACTCCTCCGGAGTGACTCCCTCGGGGACCTTGGTCGCAGTCGCAGGGTCGAACTCGACGCCGGTGGATGCGCCCATACCCGGCTGGCTCATGCTACCGGTCGTATCGGCATCCGTGGTGGCCGTTGTGCCTGTGTCGGCAACGGGAACCGTGGTCTCATTGCCGTTGTTCAACACGAGCAGTGCCACGATGGCGAGCAGCAGAACCGCTACGACACCAAGCAGCATCGGCACCGTCTTATTGCGGGCGGCATTCGTTTCGGACATGGTGATCCTTTCGTCTCGCTTGCCTGAACAGCGCTTGCGCGCTGAAAGAGCATACTCCCCGCGGTTACCTTGCTCAACCGCCGAGCGGTGTATATACCGTTTGCTATACACTCAGCACATGACACGCCAACGCAGTCTTTTCGAGATAGTCGGCCCCGTGATGATCGGGCCATCTTCAAGCCATACGGCGGGTGCGGCCCGTCTTGGCGGACTTGCCCGCGCCATCATCGGTCAGACGCCCTGCTCGGCGCGCGTCCTGCTGCACGGCTCGTTCGCCACCACCGGCCAAGGACACGGAACCGACCTGGCCATCGTCGCAGGGCTTCTCGGGATCGCACCGGATGATCCGCAGATCCGTGACGCCTTCGCCCTTGCCGGCGCCGCCGGACTCACCTTCTCTTTTGACGAAGCGGATCTGGGAGAAGTTCACCCCAATACCGCGCAGCTCGAGATGACGGATGCCCAGGGCCGCGAGTGGATCGTGCGCGGCTCGTCACTGGGTGGCGGCGACGTCATCGTGACGCTCGTCAACGACTTCCCCGTGCAGATCACCGGTGAACTGCCGGTGCTCCTGGTCGTGCACCACGATCAGCCCGGCGTCGTAGCGGCGGTGACGGCCCGGCTTGCCGCAGACGTCATCAACATCGCAGGCATGCAGGTATCGCGCGAACGCCGTGGGGCGCGCGCGCTCATGCTCATCGCGACCGATCAGCCGGTAGCCGAGGAGATAGCCGCGTCGGTCGCGGCTATCGACGGCGTGACGAGTGTCAGGCAGGTCCCCGCGGTCTAGGAGACCGCTTCGGCCACCTTCAGCTCCGCCAGGATCGTCTGGGCGACTGCGTCGAACTCCTCGTTGGCCACTTCTCCTGACCGACCGGCGTCGGCAAGCTCGGCCCATGCAGGGCTCAGCGGGAGCGTGGCAAGCCGGGGCATGTCGCCCTCCTTGCTGCTGTCCACGGGGCCGAAGACCTCGATACGCTCGTCACAGTGAGGACACACGGCGTACGCCATGTTCATCACAAGACCGAAAACGCCCACCTCTGACTGACGGGCCATGTCCTGTGAGCGCCGCGCGACGTTCGTGACCATATCTTGCGGGGTCGTCACCAGGACGATGCCGTCGGGCTTGAGCGTCTGCAGCACCGTCAGCGCAGCGTCCGACGTGCCGGGAGGCATATCCACCACGAGGTACTCGGAGTCGCCCCAGTCGGTGTCGTTGAACAGCTGGGTTATCGCGCTTGAGATGAGCGGACCACGCCAGATGATGGCCTTGTCGTCGGCCGGAAGCATCAGGCTCATGGATGCAACCCGGATGCCGTCAGGACTCATGCCCGGCACCAGGTTGCCCTCGGCGTCCACGTGCGCGCCTCGCGGCACACTCAGAAGGTGCGGGACCGAAGAGCCGGTGATGTCGGCGTCAAGCACTGCCGCCTTGCCCGTGCTCCTGTGCAGCGCCGCTGCCAGCCCTGTTGAGACAAAGGACTTGCCCACGCCGCCCTTGCCGCTCATTACTGCGATGATCCGCATTGATACCCCCGATTCTGTAGTCAGTTGCACTTACTCTTGCACGAACGACACGCCCCTGTACACGCGACGAGTTTAAGGGAATTGCACCGCGGGCAGCGGATACCGCTAGCCACCAGACCGCACTGGGAGCAACGGCTCCGCTCGCCCGCCGTGAAAGTTGTCATGTCCTTGTTCCGGGTCATCTAGAACACCTCCAGGGCGCGGGCGAGCAAGCCGCCCACCAGGAACGCGAGTCCGATGGAACTCGCGACAAGGCCGGTAAGGTAGCCCACGCCGCGCTCTTTCAAGATCACCATGATGCTTGCGATGCACGGCACGAACAGTGTGATAGTCGTCATTCCCACCAGCAGCTGCGAGGGGGTGAGCCCCATCGTGAAGAAGCCCGCAGCTCCGAAGTCCCGTCGTACGAAGCCCATCACGAAGGCGGTAGCAGCCTGCTTGGGCAAGTGCAGCCAGCTCACCGTGAGCGGCACGAGCGCGTCTTGGATCCACGTCAGTGCGCCGACCACGTCCAGCAGCGAGATCAGCATGGTCCCGAAGAGGAAGAAGAGCGCCACTTCCTTCATGAAGTTCCAGGCCTTGGTTACCGTCTTGCGCAAGACGTTGTCCGCGCGGGGAAGCCGGAGGCTGGGAAGGTCGATCAGCAGATCGGTCGACACGCCCGGCGTCATCTTGTTGAGCACCGTGCCCACGGTCACGAACACGGCCAGCAGCACCCCGAAATACCCCAGGGCATAGCCGGGACCCACGCCCGCCATGAGCGCGGCGATCACGGCGATCTGTCCCGAGCACGGCACGGCGATAGCCATCAACGCCGTGGCGATGAAGCGTTCCCGCTTGCTACCAAGGATGCGCGTGGTGAGCGTTCCCATGGTCACACAACCGAGCCCGAGTATCAGCGGGATGACCGCCCGGCCGTTGAGGCCCAGCGAGTTGAGCGACCTGTCCGCAAGAGCGGCGATCCTTGGCAGATAGCCCGAATCCTCAAGCAGGGCCATCAGCAGGTAGAAGCCGGTGACCAGCGGCAGGATGACGCCTATAAGGTAGGTGGGCGTCATTGTGAGCACGCCGAACTCGCCGGCGAGGACCGTGTAGACGGCCGAGCCAACGGGAGCGACGCTGCTCACGATCTCGCGCACCAGCGGCTCCCAGTATGCCTGCATCAGTCCTTCTTCAAGCAGGCCTACCACTCCACCGGCGACCCACTGACCAAGCACGACATACATCGCCCACAGCAACATGCCCAGCAGCGGTATACCGGTGAGCGGGTTCATCATGGCCCGGGACAGTCTGGCCGAGAAGCGTACGCCCTCCTGCGTCTCGGTGAGCACGTGTCCCACGATATCGTTGACCCGTGCGCGACGCTGCATATATATAGGGTCCCGCTGGGTGCCGACGGGCACGCTGTGCCTCTCGGCGACTATCTCGTCGCCTTCCAGCACCATCACGGCTTCAGCGCGCGAGCCCACCTGCGCCGCCATGAGCACGAGCTCTTCTTCCAGCTCAGGCGAACCGTGACCTATCCGTGCATGCTCTATCGCCGAGACGAGCTGGGGGATGCCGGTGCCTTTGGTGGCGACGGCTTCGATGACCGGCACGCCCAGTAGGTCTTCGAGCAGGTCGCGGTCGATGTCCACACCAAGTGCACGGGCCTCATCGGCCATATTGAGCACGACGACCATACGCTTGCCCATGTCCAGCAACTGAAGGGTGAGGAACAGATCGCGCTCGATATGAGCGGCGTCGACCACGTTCACCACGATGTCGGCGTCCAGGATGACGTCGCGAGCGACCGCCTCCTCGTCATTGAAAGAGGAGACGCCGTACACCCCGGGCGTGTCTACAAGATCGCGGCCCTCGATGGCGCCGCGGGTCAATTCAACGGTGGTCCCGGGATAGTTGGAGACGTCGACATAGATCCCGGTGAGCGCGGCGAACACGACGGACTTCCCCACGTTGGGGTTACCGGCGAGCACAACGGTCTCAACGCCATCACGGGCGATGAGAGAGTTGGGGCCGTGGCAGTGAGCTGTCTTGGCCATTTACGCCACCCCCTGCTCGTAGCGTCGCACGCGTATGCGGCGGGCGAGCTGGCGGCCCACGGCGATCTCCTGTCGCCCGCTCCGAAGGATTATCGGTCCGGCCGGAACCCGGGTCACACAGGAGACACGCGCGCCTTCGGCCATACCGAAGCGAAGGGCATGCATCCGCGCACGCTCGTCACCGACCTCGACGATCTCAAACTCATCGCCCGGCCGGGTCTGGTCAAGCGAGACTTCTCCGTCCCACATCCAGGTCCGGCGTCTGAATCCACGCCCGTGTCCGCGTCCCTGCATGTGAACCTCCTATAACGTACATCATTCGTACACACTAACTTGTCGGCACAGCTAAAGCTACTACCGTGCCAAACAGGCGTCAAGCGCATCAGGCTACCGGCTGTCGTACAATCCATGCAGTACTGACGAATGGAGGAACGATGGCGTACACCAGCTTCGCTGAACTGCTGAAGGCCGCCGAGACGCACGGCTCGCTTGGCGATGCAGCGATCCACCGCGAGGTCGAGGACGCCAACAGCGATAGAGACACCGTCTTCGAGCACATGTCGCAGACGTTCTCTGTGATGGAAGAAGCGGCGGCGCGCGGTCTTGCCGAGACGGAGCTCTCGCGATCCGGGCTCACCGGCGGACAGGCAGCGGCCCTCGACTCGGCAACACCCCGCATCATCGACGGCCGCATGCGCAAAGCCATCGCGGCCGCGCTTGCGGTGGCAGAAGTCAACGCGCGCATGGGCCGCGTGGTAGCGGCCCCCACCGGCGGCGCCTCGGGCGTGCTGCCCGCCGTGCTGGTCACAGGCATCGGGTCGGCCGGCGCCACACGCGACGATGCCGTCCGGGCGCTGTTCGCAGCTGCCGCGGTGGGCGGAGTGATCGCGGCACGGGCCACCCTCTCCGGTGCGGCCGGCGGCTGTCAGGCCGAGATAGGCTCGGCTGCTGCGATGGGCGCGGTCGCGGCTGTGGAGCTCGCCGGCGGCACGCCCCAACAGGCAGGTCACGCGGCGGCCTTCGCGCTGCAAGGACTTCTGGGCCTGGTGTGCGATCCAGTGGGCGGGCTGGTAGAGGTCCCTTGCGTGTCTCGCAACGCCACCGGCACTGCCGTCGCGCTCTCCTCGGCAGAGATGGCGCTGGCAGGCCTGCGCTTCCCTATCCCGCTTGATGAGGTGATCGACGCGATGGGCCAGGTGGGCAGGAGCCTGCCGCCTTCGCTTCGCGAAACCGCGCTTGGAGGCCTTGCAGCCACACCCACGGGCCGTGGACTGAGTTCTCGCCTGTGCCGTGGCGTAGGCTGCCCAAACGGGTAAACCTCTTGTGGTCAGCACCGCTTTGCACTAGCCTGTTCCGCGAAGGGGAGTAGCCCCCGCCTTCGGGCGGAGGCAGGCCGACAATCTCGGGCGATGAGCCCCGGCCCTGCCATCACAGAACTTTGTGACCGCGAGACCTTCGGCGAATCACCTCGCCGAAGGTCTTTTTCTTTTCCGAGAGGACACGCGATGCCAGAGCTCAGCAGTCTGAAGACCGCAACGGTCGCCCCAGAGGCCCACGCCCTCACAAGCGCTGAGGTGGTCGAGCGTCTCGACACCGACAGCGAGGCCGGGCTCACCTCGGAAGAGGCGGTCCGCCGGCTGGCCGAGTACGGCCCCAACGAACTGCAGCAGGCGGAGAAGTCCCCTGCCTGGCGCATGTTCGTGGCGCAGTTCAACGACTTCATGATCTGGGTGCTCATGGCCGCCGTGGTCATCTCGGCAGTGGAAGGCCAGACGATCGAAGCCATCGCGATCACAGCGATCCTGCTGCTCAACGGCATCCTGGGCTTCATCCAGGAGTACCGGGCGGAACAGGCGCTCGATGCGCTCCGGCAACTCTCGGCGCCGACCGCGACCGTCATACGTGACGGTGTGGAGCAAGACATCGCTGCGGGCACGCTTGTGCCCGGCGACATCGTCTTGCTGGAGTCCGGCGACAAGATACCGGCAGACGGCCGCCTGCTGGAAGTGGCGGCGCTGCGTATTGAAGAGGCCTCGCTCACCGGCGAGAGCCGCCCGGTCACCAAGCATGTGGAGGCCGAGGTCACTTCCGACGCGGCGCTGGGAGATCGCACCACGATGGTGTTCGCCGCGACTTCCACCGCGGTGGGTCGCGGGCGCTACGTAGTGACCGGCACCGGGCAGAACACCGAGATGGGCCACATCGCGGACCTTCTCGCCGCGCAAGAAGACGAGAAGACGCCGCTCCAGACCGAGCTCAAAGGCGTTGGCAAGCGCATCGCCGTCCTCATCCTGGGGATAGCGGCGATCGTGTTCGCCGTGGGAGTCTTCCAGGCGTGGCAGGCCACCGGCGAGACCTTCACCCAGGCGCTCACCCACGAAGCCTTCCGCACCCGGCTGACCGTCGCCCTGCTGGTAGCCATCTCACTGGCCGTCGCGGCGATCCCCGAGGGACTGCCTGCCATCGTGACGGTGGCGCTCTCCCTGGGCGTACGCAAAATGGCCGAGAGCAACGCGATCGTCCGCAAGCTCCACGCGGTGGAGACGCTGGGTTCCACGAGCTTCATCTGCTCGGACAAGACCGGCACCCTGACCCGCAACGAGATGACGGTACGCAGACTGCTGGTCGGCAGCGACCTCATCTCCATCACGCCGGACTGGGGCCTGTCTCCCGAGGATCGCAAAGCCGATCCGGCAGACCTCGAGCTGCTGGTGGAGATCGCGGCGAACTGCAACGACGCGCACTTCACCGCCGACGACCAGCTCGTGGGCGACCCCACCGAGACCGCGCTCATCGTTGCGGCAGACGAGCTGGACACCGGCCGGAACCGCCCCAAGCGGCTTGCGGAGGTCCCCTTCGATTCCGAGCGCAAGCGCATGACGACCGTGCACGCCATCGAGGGCGCCCGTGTCGCGTACCTGAAGGGCGGCGCCGACGTGGTGCTGGGGCTCTGCACTTCGGCCCGCATCCACGGCGAGCTCGTCCCCATGACCGACGAGCTCCGCAAGACGCTCGCCTCCGCAAACGAGTCGCTCGCCTCCGGCGGATACCGTACGCTGGCGTTCGCCTTCCGCACGCTTGCTGAAGACGAAGCGCTGGAGGGAGAGCACCTCGAGCGCGATCTGACGTACGTGGGCATCATGGGTCTTGTGGACCCGCCGCGCACCGAGGTCACCGAAGCCATCGACGTCTGCCATAAGGCCGGCATCCATGTGGCGATGGTCACCGGCGACCACGCGCTGACGGCACAAGCGATAGGCGCGGAGATCGGGCTGCTTGAAGGCAAGCGCGTCGTCACCGGCCGCGACCTTGAGGCGATGTCCGATGAGGATCTCTACGAGGCTGTCGACGACGTCCGGATCTACGCCCGCGTGAACCCCGAGCACAAGCTGCGCATCGTCGATGCGCTCAAGAAGCGCGGACACATCGTGGCCATGACCGGCGACGGTGTGAACGACGCGCCGGCACTCAAGAAGGCCGACATCGGTGTGGCCATGGGCAAGGTGGGCACCGACGTCTCCCGTGAAGCGGCGGACATGGTCCTTGCCGACGACAACTTCGCCACCATCGTGGACGCAGTCAGCCTCGGCAGGAGCGTTTATGACAACTTGAAGAAGTTCATCCTCTTCCTGCTGTCATGTAACGTCTCCGAGGTCTTGATCATCTTCATCACCACGTTCTTCGCCGAGACACCCGCGCTGCTGCCGCTCCAGATCCTGTGGATCAACCTGGTGACAGACGGCTTCCCTGCCCTGGCGCTTGGCGTGGACCCGGCATCACCCAACGTCATGGATCGCAAGCCCCGCGACGCCAAGGAGTCGATCCTGGCAAAGCGCCGTCAGGTGCAGGTGCTCTGGCAGGGAGCGTTCATAACATTGGCCGGCCTGATCATGTACGTTTGGGCGGACTTCTACATGCCCGGGCACAGCGCCGAGCGCGCGCAGACCATGCTCTTCACGGCGATGGTCCTCGCCCAGCTTCTCCACGCGTTCAGCTTCCGTTCCGAGACACGCACGATCTTCTCGGCGTACTCCTTCAAGAACAAGTGGTTGAACTACTCGCTGCTGGGCTCGATGTCGCTGCAGATGCTGGTCATCTACCTGCCGCCGTTGCAGGCCGTGTTCAAGACCCAGCCGCTCTCGATCACCGACTGGGGCGCGGTTGTCGCGGCAGCGCTGGTGCCCACGATCCTCATCGACATCTTCAAGCGTAGGGCTGCGCGTCAGGGCTAGCTTGCGGGTATTGCCTCAGTCCTTACGTGATAAGATGCCGACTGTCCTGTGAAGTGCGCCGTCCGTCGGCGCACACGGCACATTGGAGCGCGCGTGCGGGGGGACCGTAAGATCTCCATCTGGCCGGCAACGCTCAGGGGGCGCTTCAGCGCCTCACTGGCGCTTGGCTCCGTGCTGCTGTTCATCGTCATCTACTCCGCCACATCACTTGTGACCGGCGTCAGCCCATGGCCCACCGCGGCAGACAACATCACGGACACGCTCGTGCCCCTCGGGATGGGCGGCCTGGCGCTTGCCGCCGGATTCCTTCTTGGCCTGTGGCTCACAACGGTCATCAGCACACCGCTTGAGCGCTTCGCCGACCATATTCGCCAACGCGGTATCGCCGCCATCGAGGGCAACGGCGAAGGTCTGACCGGTGAGCTGGGCGTCGACGTGCCGGTGGAGTTCAAAGAGCTGGGCGATACCGTCGACCAGCTCCTCCAGCAGCTCTCCTTGCGACAGGCGGACCTGCGCGCCGTAACCGACCGTGCATTGGATTCCGAGCGGACCTTCCGGGCCGTGGTCGACGCGTCATCGGAGATGAAGCTCCTGATTCACGACGACGTCATCGAGGTAGCGAACCCTGCGGCGGCCGCATTCCTCAGCCAGCCGGTCGGGGCGCTTCTCGGCCGTCCCCTGGCTCATGCACTGAGCCCGTTCACGCTCTCCCGTGAGAACGGCGCGCCTTTGGAGCCCGCCGAGCTTCTTTCGCTTACCGATGCCAACAAGCTGTTGATCCACTGCCTGGCCCAGGACGGGCTGGAGCGTTGGGTGGAATGCACGCTGACACGTCCCAGGGACGACTCAGCGCTCTGTTTGCTGACGGTCACCGATGTGACGGAACGCAGGAAGCTCGAACAGCTGCGGGCCGAGGTCGTCTCTGTGGTCTCCCACGACCTTCGCGCTCCGCTCACAGTGGTCTCCGGGTATCTGGAGATGCTTGGCGGCGACCTCTCCACCGAACAGCGCGACACCGTGATCACCAAGGCCCGTGCGGCCACGTATCGAATGGCTCAGATGTTGGAGGACTTGCTTGACGCGGCCAGGGCCGAACGCGGCCTGCTTTCAAACCGCTGGGCCCCTGTGCCCCTGGGCGAGCTGGCAACTGACGTGGCGTCTTCCCTGCCCACGCATCCGGACCATGAGCTCATCATCGAGCGCCATGCCGACGCGGTCATCATGGGAGACGCGGACCGCCTGAAGCAAGCGTTGACCAACCTGCTCATGAACGCCATCAAGCACACGCCCGGGGGGACTACCATCTCCCTGAGGGTGGATGTGGATGACGACTTCGCCCTGCTTGTGGTCGAGGACGGCGGTGACGGCGTACCCGTCGAGTACCGCGAACTCATCTTCGAGCGCTACGTCCGGCTGGATTCGGACTCAGGCAACGGGGCCGGGCTTGGTCTCTACATCGTGAAGACGGTGGCCGAGAGCCACGGCGGCAAAGCATATGTAGCGGACAGCAACGGTGGGGGGGCGCGGTTCGTGATCGCGCTCCCGCTGGAATCTCCCCGGGCGGACTAGTCCTCCAGCGCGAGCTCCACAAGCTTCTCGCACAGTTGCGGGAACTCGATGCCGGCGGCACGGGCGGAATCCGGCAGCAGGCTCGTGGAGGTCATGCCGGGTATCGTGTTCACTTCCAGCAGGTACACCGATCCGTCCTCGCCCACGATGGTGTCTGCCCGAGACATCCCGCGGCACCCGAGAAGCCGGTGCGCCTCAAGTGAGATTCGCTGGCACTCCTCGGCGGTCTCTTCGCTCACACGGGCAGGGATTATGTGGTTGCACATGCCCGGGACATACTTGGATTCATAGTCATAGAACTCGTGTGCGGGAACGATCTCCAGCGTTGGCAGCGCCATGAGGTCGCTGTTGCCCAGGACTCCCACGGTGACCTCGACGCCGGGGATGAAGCGCTCAACGAGCACCTGCGCGTCATAGGTGAGCGCCAGTTCGATAGCGGCGGGCAGCTCGGCGGGCTCGTGCACGATAGACATCCCGAACGACGAACCCTCCTTCGCAGGCTTCACGACCGATTTCGGGCCGACAGCACGCACGATGCCAGCGATATCGGACTGCTCGCCCTCCTGAACGACGACGTACTCGGGCGTGGGTATCTCGGCAAGGGAGAAGAAGTGCTTGGACATCACCTTGTCGATGGCGAGCGCGCTTGCAAGAACCCCGGACCCCACGTACGGGATGTCCAGGAGTTCGAGCAACCCCTGCATCGTGCCATCCTCGCCGAACCGACCGTGCAGGCAGATGAAGGCGACGTCGAAATCGCCTTGCTGGAGAGAGGCGATGAACGTGGGGCTCGCGGTGTCGATCAGCTCCACAAGATGCCCGATCGACGTGAGCGCATTCGCCACCTGTTCCCCGGTGTGGAGAGAGACGTCCCTCTCGGCGGAGCGTCCACCCATGAGTACCGCCACTTTGCGGCCCTGAAGCTCTGACATCAGAAGCGACCTCTCTCCCACGCTCGACGACCTAGACCAGTGCGCCCGCTGCGAGCGCATCAAGGATATACAGAGCCACGATCCAGAGCAGCACTCCTGTGAATGTCACCACGGCGCCCTTGACCAGCGCCGAGACGAACAGGCCGCGACGCGCGTCCTTCTCGCGGCGGGCACGCACCACGAGCCAGACGACGAGCGCCAGGACCGGACCCATAGCGGTCATGCCAAGACCCGCATAGACCGCGTACAGGTACTCGGGAGCCCAACGCGCACCCCCGTCGAGCGCAGCGGGCCTCAGAAGCACGACAGCTGCGACGCACAACACCACCCATAGTGCCAGATATGCCATGAACGGCGTCCAGCTGATGCCGGCCGCGTCTTCCACCGCGAGGGCTTCAACGGACCCATCGGCGACCACGCGCGCGGTTTCGGGTACAGCCTCATCAACGGGTGTCGCCTCTTGCGATGGCGTGGGGTCATCGGCTTGTGTCGACTGTTCCGCGGCCTCGGCCTGTGTCGACTGTTCCGCGGCCTCGGCCTGTGTCGACTGCTCTGCGGCCTCGGCCTGTGTCTGTTCGTCCACTGCATGACTCCCGGGTCGGCATCCTCGGGAAAGTTTAGTCGAGGGTGCGAGGTGCGTCCAACATAGACAACCCGTGGAACGGATGTGGAGCTTTGGTGTGGAACCGGTAAGACCTGATTCAGATTTGGAAAGGCAGCGTACTATACGGTATGAGGACTCCCGCCATTGAGCGGTTCACACAGAGAGGTGAAGCATGGAAGAGCACGACAACAACAAAGGCATTGAACCCGCAGATCCCGACACCCCCAGCCCGGAGCCCAGCGTCCCAGAGGCAGCCAGCACGGACGCGACACCGAGCACTCCGGTCGCACTGCCCGTCGCCCCCGTCACTCCCCCGCCGGTCGCAGTGGCCGAGAAACCCCGGCGGCGCGGAGCAGGCCTCGTGGTGATGATGGTGCTGCTGGCCGTGATCGCAGGAGGCGCAGCCGGTCTCGGGGCCTACTACTTCGCACCGAGTCTGATCGGGGACATGCCGGAGCGCGAGATCACGGTCACCTCCACCACAGACGAGGCCGTCGTCGCTGCAGCGGCCAAGGCCCTCCCCAGCGTCGTGAACATCGACATGACGAGCGATGCGACCTCCACTGACCTGCCGGATGAGCACCCGTCCGTCCCCATGACGGGCAGCGGCTCGGGCGTGGTCTACAAACTGACGGGTGACGGCGGCAGCTACATCGTCACCAACGACCATGTCGCCGGCGATGCGACACGCCTTGTGGTCACAGATGCCGAAGGTGACAAGCACGAAGGCGAGCTTGTCGGTACCGATCCGGAATCAGACATAGCCGTCGTCAAGGTGGACGTTGAGCTCCCCATGATCACGCTCGGAAGCTCGGAGGATGTCCAGGTGGGACAGATGGCCATAGCGATCGGCTCGCCCTTCGGCCTTCAGCACTCAGTCACCTCCGGTGTGGTCTCAGCGATCCATCGATCCCTGCCCGACTCCATCACGGATGGCACCACCTACCCGCTTGTGGACGTCATCCAGACTGATGCATCGATCAACCCCGGCAACTCCGGCGGCGCTCTCATCGACCGCACCGGCGAGCTTATCGGCATCCCCACCGCCATCTTCTCCGACACCGGCGGTGCCGACGGTGTCGGGTTCGCCGTGCCGGTGAGCACGGTCACTCGCGTTGCCGACCAGTTGATCGAGACCGGCACAGCCGAGCATGCGTTCCTCGGCATCGTGGGCCAGACCGTCAGCGAGACTTTGGCCGATGAGCTGGACCTACCCGTGGAAGAGGGAGCGTTGGTCGTGGAGATCACTCCCGACACCGGAGCGGCCAAGGCCGGCCTGGAGGCCGACGACATCATCACGCAGCTGGACGACGAGAAGATCCGCTCGATGGATGACCTGATCTTGGCCGTGAAGCGCCGCGCTGTGGGCGATGAAGTGACGGTGAAGTTCTATCGTGACGGGAAAGTCACCGAACTCTCGATGACGCTTGGGGTCAAGCCCACCAACCTATGAGTGAAACCTGCGGCAGGATTGGAATAAGCAACACGGAGGGCGCGTCTGCCGGGACGCGCCCTCCGTGCTTCAGCCGAAGCCGCCGATGCTCCCACCTAGAGCTCTATATCAGGCACGCCTGCGCGCCCGACGCACGAACAGAACGCTCGCGACGATCAGCACCACAACGATGAGTGCAACGACCCACACTTCCAGGCCGACCGCTTCGGCGTCATCGGCGTCATCCGAAGCAACGCGCGCCGCCGCCTGTTCTTCCTCGCTGACAAACACCAAAGCCTCGGCGCTCGCCATTGTGGTTGTGGGGATCTCCACCCCCGCCTTCTCCGCCATCTCCTCGGAGGCCGATCGATAGTAGAGCGTTGCTGAGACGGTCACGCCACCGTCTCCTGCCATCGCGAAGGAGTACTCGTTGCTCGTGGACTCCTGCGGAGGGATCCTGTCGTCGCTCTGGATACCCACGGCATCCCACAGATCAACGGGGTACTTGCCCTCGGCATCCTTGAGAACGGTGCCGAAGTCACGCCTTTCACGTAGCAGCTCATCGCCATTGTCTGCGGTGGCAACCACTTCGAGCCACATCTGACGAACCTCTGTCAGCCCGGTTGGGATGTAGTGCCCGGCACCGACGTTGGTGATAGTGGTGGTCACGTCCACTGTCTGGCCGGACGCCACGATCTCTGGCATCGCAAGCTCCACAGTCGCAGCTGCTTCGAGGCGTTCTTGCGCAAGATCGGCATCCCCTAGCCCGACGTTGCCCCCCGCAAACGTCATCGTATAGATGTGCTCGCGATCCGGACCGGTTCCCGCCGCCTTTCCGGCGTTGGGCTTGGTGACACCGGGACCGGGCGTCATGTGGCAGTCCTGGCACACGATCCCTTGCTCGGCGTAGGGTCCTTCTTTCCACTCGGTGTACGTCATCTCCAAATGCATGCCGTTGCCGGGATGGTCGACGTTATGGCAATTCCCACAGAATTCGGCACTCTGGTGAAACGCCGAGAACTCGGTCTCATGAACCGGCGACACCGCGTCATCGAACTGCGCACGCTTGGTGCCGTCTGCATCCACCAGTACCGAGGTGTTTCCAAGCGGACCATCGGTACCCGTCACCTGATGGCAGAAGTCGCATGTGATCGCCTCGGCAGAGACGTCAGGAAGATCGGCGATCTCTGTCCCCGGCAACTCCCCGGCCATGACAGCGACCGGTCCATGGCAGCCCTCGCAAAACGGTCCGAGCGCGCCATCGGTGGCCTCGTTCGCTTCACCGAGCTTGTATCGGTATAGCGGGTCGCTCAGCGCTTTGGCGTGCATCGATGGTCGCCACTGCTCCAGGAGCGCCGCATGACACCCGCACCCATCGGAGGACTGGAAGGAGCTTGAGGGTATCTCGGGCAACCCAAGCGCGACCCCCGCGATCCCAAATGTCAGAACGAACACGAAAAACGCTGGTGCGACACGTCTCATCAGGCGCTCCTTGCTGTCTACAGTGGCATCTACCAGGCTCGGGGTCATACTCTTTTCTACCCCAACAGCCCCGGTGGCGCCCGCTCCTTGAGGTACGCTGGCTCTGGAGACGGGTAGAATACAACGACCCGATCACGGGTGATTCCCTATGAGAGGAGAAGCCATGGTAGAAACGTACCGCTGCAAGGCCTGTGGCTACTATCACGTTGGTCCTGCTCCCGAGAAGTGCCCTGTTTGCGGCGCGCCGCAGTCATTCTTCGTGGAATATGACGGACCCGGAGACCTGAGCGGCACCAAGACTCTTGAGAACCTGCAAGCTGCGTTCGCTGGCGAATCACAGGCCAACCGCCGCTATACGCTCTTCAGACGCATCGCAGAACTTGAGGGCGACGAAGCGGCAGTTGCGGCATTCGAACGCGCCGCTGCCGAGGAAACCGCACATGCCCTGGGTCATCTCGCCTACATGAGTGCCTTCGGTGTCACCGCCGAGAACCTCAACGCTGCCTGGGAAGGCGAGAACTACGAGACCGTCGACATGTACCCCGGTTTTGCTGAGACCGCCGAGGCAGAAGGTCACCCCGAGATCGCGCAGTACTTCCGCGCCCTGGGCGGCTTCGAGAAGCAGCACCGTGATGAGTACAAGAAAGTCCTCGAGGACTAGCTTGACCGAACTTCAGGACATCAAAGCACTGGATCGCGCACGTATGGCGGCTGTCGTAAGCGAAATGGGACAGCCGCCATACCGCGCGCGCCAACTCGTGCGGTGGCTGTATGCCAGAGGCGTCACGGCCTTCTCTCAGATGACGGATCTGCCCTCGGACTTCCGTGACCGGCTCGATGCGCGATTCGTTCTCCATGCCCCCGCACTGGCTGACCGGCAGGTGTCATCGGATGGGACCCGCAAGTACCTCTGGACACTGGGCGACGGGGTGGCAGTGGAGAGCGTCGGCATTCCCGCCGAAGGACGACTGACGGTCTGCTTCTCAATCCAGGCCGGTTGCGCTATGGGCTGCAGCTTCTGCGCAACCGGGATGGGCGGGCTGGTCCGTGACCTCACCATCGGAGAGATGCTCGACCAGGTCCGGCTTGTGGGCACGGACTTCGGTCAGCGCGTCACCAACGTGGTAGCCATGGGTCAGGGCGAGCCCTTCGCCAACTACGATGCCTCCATCGAGGCACTACGCCTGATGAACTCGCCCGATGGCCTAGGCATCGGAGCGCGTCACATCACCGTCTCGACTTGCGGACTGCTTCCGGGGATCGAGCGCTTCGCCGAGGAGCCCGAGCAGTTCACGCTCGCAGTGTCTCTCCATTCAGCCGTACAGACGACCCGCGACAAACTCATGCCGGGCGTCCGGGGCTTCAAGCTGCCCATGCTGCGCGAAGCGATACTCCATTACACCGAGAGCAGCGGACGTAGGGTGACACTGGAATACGCACTCGTTGATGGCGTCAACGACAGTGACGCCGAACTTGAGGCGCTGATCACGTTCACCCGGGGTCTCCTATGTCACATCAACCTCATCCCGGTGAATCCGGTGTCCGGAGCCGGCACCGAGCGGCCCGGGAACCAGAGCATTCGGCGCTTCGCGGATCGGCTGGGGGCTTCAGGAGTGGAGACCTCGATCCGCACAGAACGTGGCGTGGACATCGACGCAGCGTGCGGCCAGCTCAGTCAGCGCCACCGGGCGTAACAGGGCACAACGATCCGCTCACCTGGCACTCCTTGCAGACGGCCGCATCATACCGGGGCAGAGGCTGATACTCCCCTTGCGACATCAGCACAAGCGAACGGGCGACTCGCGCCTCGATCGCATCTGCATCCCCGGCGCAGCTCTCGAACACGATCTGGCGCCCATCGCGCTCAGGTTCGAAGAAGACGACGCGCACCGTCTGCGCGCCCGCCCGCAGCACAGCCAGCGCATAGCACGCTGCCTGCATCTCGTATCGCTCACGTGCGTCAGCTTCAGAGAATTCGCTGTCGCCCGTCTTGTAGTCCACTACAAGGGCGTCTGGACCGCTCCACGCCAGCAGATCGATCGAGCCGACCAGGACGCTGCCCCCCAACGGAGCGTTGATCGCACATTCTGTGATGACCTTGTCGGCTGTACGGACCTCCGTGGCAAGAGAGGATCCGCTGAACGCCTTCGCAGCCCTGGAGAGCCGTTCGGCCTCGGGCCCAGCCAGCCCATGCGCCCGTCCGATGACCTCCAGCCGCGATTCCTCCCAATCAGGGCCGCCGAACATCTCGGCCAGCGCCTCATGCACCGCATTGCCGAACTCCCTTGGATCCGTTCCGCCAGCGCTGCCGACATCAGCGCCGCGCGGAATACCCGCGATCTTCTCGGCATAGAACCGGTATGGACACTTCGCGTAAAGGGCGAGACCGCTATACGAGACGGTCGCCGGTACGACGGGGGGCATGCCCTCGAGCTCTGGGGACTCCTCAAGCGCAGGGGGTACTTCACACGTGACCGGAAGACCCGTGGGGTCGTCTTCGAGGCTCTCAACATCAGGAGCCACGATGCGCACGTCGACCCTGACACCGCCCGGGAGCTCGCACGGCCGGACGGACCCAGTTGGCTCATCAAGACCAAGCGCTCTGCGCACAAGATCGGGTGGACGGTCTCCGGAAGCCGTCTTCTGCAGGTTGGAGCGCATGCAGAGCACAAGCCCTCGCTCTGCCCGTGTGCACGCCACATACAAGAGCCGCTTCACTTCCTCGGACTCGGTATGGGTGCGCTTCTCGGCGAGACGTGAATGAGCCGCCGTTTCCACAGAACGGCTCTTCGAGCCCTCGGGCATCGGCAACCTCATGCCGAGAAGCACTGCGCCGTTCGACTCTCCCACAAGCACTGGACCGGGGCCGGGAGTAGTGCTGGAGAAGGATGCGACTCCAACGACCGGGAACTCAAGCCCCTTGGCCGAGTGCACGCTCATGATGCGTACCGCCTTCGCCCGCTCTCCGGCGACCGTCGCCTGTTGTTCGGATGCCACATACTCCTGCCTGAGCGACAGGTAGTCCAGAAACGACCCCACATCACCGTGCGCCGTTTCCTGGAACTCCCCCGCCATACGCACCAGCTTGAGCACGTTGGCCCACGCGCGCACCCCGGAATCACCCGCGGCGAAGAGCGCCAGATCGTAGTCGAGGTCTTCGAGCACTGAAAGCAAGAGGTCGCGGAGCGGGACCGACCCGCGCGTCGCACGCGCACGCTCTACGATCCCGACGGTCCGCGCGATCATCGTCTTGTCCGCCGAGCAGATGGGCAACTCTGCTGCCCTGCATGCCGCCGCCCACAGGTTGCCGTGCCGTCCCGCGCTCTCGCGCAGACCGTACAGCCCGTCATCACTCACCCCCGTGAAGCGGCCCGCCAGGACGATCAAGGCGGCCGCGCTGTCCGCGGCGTTATCGATCAAACGGAGCAGCGCGACGACCTCTTCTACTTCCTGGGTGTCATGAAACGTGCCCCCTGACGCAATGAACACGTCAAAGCCCCTGCGCTTCAGTTCACGCTCGAAGACCTCGGCGGCTCCGCTCATCTTGCGAAGCAGGAGCACCATGTCCCCCTGATCGACACCTTCATCCCTAAGAGCGGCGAACTCGTCAGCCATGGCGATCGCTTCGGCCTCCACACCCGAGAGCTCGCTGTCCGCGCCCGTGTCCACCAGGATGACGCTCGCGCGGTCCCGGCCTTCAGGCCAGCCGCTCTCATCAAACTCCTGGGCGCCAGGATGCAGTTGCATGAAGTCTGAGCCGAAGAGCGACTCGTGTCCGAACAGTCCATTGAAGACAGCCAGAAGCTCCGGGTGAGAGCGGTAGTTGTCTGCAAGTCGTTCTACCCGCTGTCCGCTGCGCTCTCGTGCCTTGAAGACCTCCACATCGGCGTGCCTGAACGAGTAGATCGACTGCTTGTCATCCCCTACAGTGCAAAGACGGTCGGCCGCCAGATCATGCGCGATTCGGAGCTGTAGCTCATTCGTGTCTTGGAACTCGTCGATCATCACCATGCTGAAACGGCGGCGATATCCGGCAGCGATATCCGGCCTCTGCTCAAAGAGCTCAGCCACCAGAACCTGAAGGTCCTCGAAGTCCAGCAGGCTCCGGTTGGACTTGAGCTCGGCATACGCTCCATCGAAAGCGACCAACAGCTTGATGATCGCCCTCTCAAACGGCCTGACAAGGAGCTGTGCGTGAAGCGACGTCAGGCGCTCGAGCAGCACGTTGGCCTGATCTGCGATCTCCTGTTGCAGCTCGTCGCCACGGGCGCGCTTCACACCTGGCAGCTCGCACGGGCCCTCCGTGCCCGCGCCTGTCTCATTTCTGAGCGCGTGCCCGACACTGATGGCTTGTTCGAGTCGCTCCATATTGTCCGAGAAGGTCTTCCCTCGAGCCTGAGACCCGATGCTGAGCCGTTCGCGGGCTTCCATAAGCGCGCTCACCACTCCCGCGATCTCGGAATCCACCTGCTGTGCAGGCAGTGCGCGAACTTCAAGCAGTTGCCTGCCCATGGAGCGGACATCGGCGTGCGCCCTGATCACGGCGCTTAAGATCTCGTCGTATCTCATGGCATCCATGAGGCGCTCAACGTCCTCATCCCCCGCCGCCACGGTGTCTCTGACGACCGTCTCGAACGCCTCACGGACGAGAACCCCTGCCTCGACCTCGCTGGCCACGGCGAACTGCGGATCAAGACCCGCATCGAACGCATGCTGACGCAAGATCTTGCTACACATGCCGTGAATGGTCGAGATCCATGCCTCCTCAACCCGACGCGCATCCTCCATGGAGCCTTCCGCGATGAGCGCACCGCGAATCCTCTCGGCAAGCTCGCCTGCGGCACGATCGGTGAATGTCACGGTAAGGATGTCGCGAGGCGAGGTCTTGCGATAGGGCTCCACACCAAGAACCGCATGCACAAAGCGCGCCGTGAGCACCCGCGTTTTGCCCGAACCGGCACCTGCGCCGATGAACAGGTCCACCGCGCCGGCATCGACCGCCGCTTGTTGTTCTGTGCTAAGACGCACTACACCCTCCCCCCGCAGTAGGCTCGGGCGGTGCAGTATGAAGGGCATGATCTCACGTTGCTTGCAGGTTCGATTCGACCAGACCGCATTCCCTCAACCGCTTCTGAAGCCCGGGTGATGGCATCCTCGATCAAGCCGGAGACCTCCTGGGGGCTGCATGCATCCGTCCTTGTGACCTGACACGCATCGAGCGCCCCCGCACAGAAGAAACCCCTTGGCTTGCCGGTGCTCAGGATGGAGCGGTAGAAGCCCGCCACGGGGTCCCCAAGGCCAAGCCGCCGCCGCACCACCTCAGCGTAGAGGGGGAGCTGCACGAGCCCCTCGGTGGCGAACTTCGCCTGTTGCTTGCCTGTGACGCTCCCCGATTTGTAGTCCGTTATCACGAAACCATCGACGCCGGCGTCTATACGGTCGACCCTTCCCCGCAATGCGAAGGTGCCGAAATCCTCGGGCGAGTCGTCGCCCATTCCAAAGCTCCATTCGTGCGCCACGGGAGCGAAGCCCTCCAACAACAGCGCATCCTCCTCGACCATCCGGCGCGTGGCACGAACAACGCGACGCAGGGCGATCTCCTCGGCAACCCCCACAGCCCTGAGAGACTCCAGGACCTCGCTTGAGACGTCGGCATGCACAGCCAATGCCGCACGCAATGAACCCGGGGTGACCCGCTTCTCCCCGGTCGTCGCCTGGTATCGCTCATAGAAGCGACGCATGATCTCGTGCGCAGCACTGCCCACTGCGCCTGCATCGAGTTCTGCATCCAACTCATCGGGAGCAAGAACCCGATCGACGTACCAGCGGTACGGGCACGCCAGGTAGAGCTCGATGTCGCTCACCGAGTAGACCGTGCGCGCTGCAAGGCCCTCGGCGGTCGCCTCACCAAGGCACACTGCCCGCCCACGGCTCCGCCATCGCGCATGAACCAGACGCGGAGTCTCTCCGTGACCCACATTATTCCCATTATTTGCCAGTGTTTCCCTCAGTGTCCGCCTGAGGGTGTCCGGCGAGTCGGTAGTGGCCCCCATATCAGAGAGGGTGACGACCCTCACGGGGGGCGCGCCACGGTACCAGGCCTCCTCCCCGACCGACGGATCCCGATAAAGGTCCAAGAACTCCTCAAGAAGTGGCGACGGCCGGACCGGATGCCCGTCGGCGTCAGACACGCAGCGGCTGAGCACCAACCGGTGCCGGGCCCGGGTCACCACCTGGTAGAAGAGAAGGCGCTCATCATCGATGTCGACGCGTGGCGACATGTCGATTCCACGGGAGGCCAGTGCCTCGAGGATAGCGGGAGCCGACAACGCGTTCTCAGCCGGAAGTGAAGGGAACTCACCCGCCGTGAGTCCTCCCAAGATGACGCGTGAGAATCGGCGACCGCGCATCCGCTCTGCCCCCAGGACCTGGACACGGTCTCTATGCTCCGTTGAAGACACGGCGACGTTTGCCTCCCTGAGCAACGCGAGAACATCGCGCGCGGTGAACTCGAGGTCGTCCATGGAGGCCATCTCTTCAGTCGCCTCACTGATCAACCGCATCACGCCCGCGTCCAAGCGGCCCTCCGGACCAAGATCCGAAGCCGGCCCGTACGCATTGGCCATCATCCCGGCCATGAGATGATGCCAGTGCGCCAACGAAGCGACATCCACCGGCGAGGAGCACAAGCGCTCCACAAGGCCTAGGACCTCGGCCAGCTTAGGCTCGGTGCCTTTCGCACGTGAGATCAATCCGCGCACGTCGGTCACTCTATCCCGACGCATGTAGGCGTCGATCTCGTCCAGCCTGTCATTGCCTCCTGGGACAAAAGGGGTCCTCAGAAAGCCGATCAGATCGCGTCTGGACCCGCCCGCGCAGAAGAACGACAGTGCCTGCCCCAGCGCTCGGCCGAGACTCGTTCTGACCGCTGGCACGTAGAGGTCGTACTCCGCAAGGATCCCAGCATCCAGAAAGGCCGAACGGAGTGCATCAACGTGGCGGAGTGGGTCACGGAAGACAACAGCGATGTCGCCTAGCGCGGCTCCCTCTGCCCTCGCATCCTGGATCTCACGGGTGATCCTCGCCGCCTCGGCCTCGCTCCCCCACGCTTCCGACAGAACCACAGCTCCCGCCGGAACGATATCCAGCTCTCGCCCGACCCCGGGCGAGAACAGTAACTTCTCAAGCACTGTAAGCTCCGCTGGGGCATCTTCGGGGTGATCATAGGCGGGAGCCTGCT
Organism: Coriobacteriia bacterium; assembly: GCA_041595875.1. Classification (GTDB taxonomy): domain Bacteria; phylum Actinomycetota; class Coriobacteriia; order Anaerosomatales; family Anaerosomataceae; genus UBA2279. The sequence goes on along the minus strand of JBFHJN010000002.1, from coordinate 18,427 downwards.
CCAGCGTGCCGAAGCGGCTGAGCCGGTCGATCAGTGGACCGGCCGAAGCGGTGGCTGCAACTCCCTCATCCCAGGTGAGCGCGATCCACACATCACTGTGAGGCGCGGCCGCGCACAAGAACCGCTCCTGAAGTGGGGTCAGGTTGCCAAATCGGTTGGCAGCGATCACATCCGGCAGCCGCAACTCCTCGATTCGGTTGATCACGCAGTTGTGTGCCTCAGCGCGCTCGACAAGTCCTGCACGCGTGAGCAGCTCGGCATAGCCAGCCATGACCCGAAGGAGCTCGTCCGCCATACCCTCCCCCGTTGGCGGTGCTGCCCTGAGTAGATCCACCTCTGCCGCACGCTGGACCACTCCGTCCATCAGGCGCACGAAACCAGGGCGCTGCGCCGACTTCGACAGATGGCAGAAATTGGTTACTTCAACAGCCTTCTGCAGGAGCAACAGTCGTTGGTTACGGCCGACAATGGCTCGATCGTCATATAGCTGAGCCCACAAGGAGTCCAGGAATCCATCAAAGCCGCCAACGGATAGCCCCAATGCGCAGTCGGCTGACATCTCTCGTCTCGCGCGCACCACGTCAGGACCGGACGGCAACAACAACGCTGCCGTCTTGCGGCTGCTAGATGCCGCACGAAGCGCATCATGCACAACGCCTGTCTTGCCGGCGTTTGCCGCACCGGTGACGATATGTAGGCTCAAGACTCCCCCTCTTACGACGAGGAGATCATATCGCCGTGGTCTGACATCACGAAGTCATCACCGTACGCGAATAGCGCTGAACACCCTCTCTGATCTCGCGCACCTTGCGCCATGCCACCTGTTCGTCACGCCCGAGGTAGTGGTCCACGCGCTCCCCCACAAGCTCTGCTGTATGCTCTGCGCGTTCGGCGACCGCTCGCGCAACATCCGCCATATGCAGGGCTTCATCGGCCAGGCGACGGCGTGTTCGAGCGCCGCTCTCCGGCGCGAACAGCAGACCAGCGACAAAACCGCCAACGGCGCCCAGTACGATGCCTATGACAAAATATTCCACTCTGTGTGCCTTCATTCCGCGTCCTTCCCTGATGGATCTTCTCCCTCGGTCAGCAAGCGGAATATGTGCTCCAGTTCCTGCTCGCTATGGAAGTCGATCTCGATCTTGCCCTTCTTCGCTGTCTGCCGGACACGAACAGTCGTGTCTAGAAGCCGCCGGAGCTTGCGTGCGACCACCTTGTAGGACTTCGGCGTGACCGGCCGAGCGGGCCTGTCGGCAGTCTGCCCTGCCGCATACAGCCGGGCAAGCACCTCCGCCTCCCGTACGGACAGTCCTTCGTCAACGAGTTTTGTTGCAAGCCTGATGCGTAGGCCCTCGTCTGGCACACCAAGGATGGCTCGCGCGTGGCCGGAGCTCAGCTTGCCGTCGTAGCACAACTCCTGGACCTCCTCAGGAAGATCCAGCAATCTCAGGGTGTTTGTCACGGCGGATCGCGATTTCGAGACCTTGTCTGCGAGTTCTGCCTGAGTCATGTCATATTCTGTCAATAGTTTCCTGTAGCCCCGAGCCTCTTCAATCGGGTTCAGGTCCTGGCGCTGCAGATTCTCGATCAATGCAATGGCTAGGGCCTCGGTTTCAGTTGAGGCCATGATTCGAACCGGTATCTTCTGGAGTCCGGCAGCCTTCGCCGCCCTCCAGCGTCGCTCGCCCGCGATTATCTGATATCCCTCGCTTGTGGCTCTGACCAAGATGGGCTGTAGGACCCCAACCTTTTGGATCGAGTCGCTCAGCTCAGCGATATGATCTCCGTCCATCGCCGTCCTGGGTTGTTCGGGGTTGGGGAACACCTCGTCGATAGACAGCTCATGGAGCTCGCCCCCGGAGACCTCTTGGCCTGCTCCCGGTATGAGGGCCGAGAGTCCTCGACCTAACCCTCGCTTAGACACGATCCATCACTTCCTTCGCAAGACTGCGGTACGCCTCAGCGCCCCGTCCGGATGAGTCATATACAGTCACTGGCTGACCGAAGCTTGGCGCCTCAGAGAGCCGAACAGAGCGTGGGATGATGGTTGAGAAGACTCTCTCTCCGAAGAAGTCCTTCACCTCGTCAACCACCTGAGAAGAAAGTCGGGTCCGGGCGTCATACATGGTCATGAGGACACCGAACACCTCCAGCGAACTATTCAAGTGGGTCTTCACGAGCTTCACGCTCTCAAGTAGTTTGGATAGTCCTTCGAGGGCGTAGTACTCGCACTGCACAGGGATAATCACGCCATCTGCCGCGGTCAGCGCGTTTACCGTGAGCAGACCGAGCGACGGGGGGCAGTCAATGATCACGTGGTCGAAATCCGCCAGAATCGGTGCAAGTACGCTCTTGAGTTTTGCCTCACGGCTGAACGCAGACACCAGCTCGATCTCGGCACCGGCAAGCTGGATAGTAGAAGGGACTACGAACACATGTTCCACATCGACCGGCTCTATCAGCTGCTCAATGGGAGTGTCTCCAAGAAGAGCGTTGTAGATACACTCTTGTCGCTGGTTCTTGTCCAGACCGTAACCGGAAGTCGCGTTACCTTGAGGGTCAAGGTCCACCAAGAGGACTCTGGACCCTCTTTCGCCTAGTCCCGCAGCCAAATTGACCGCAGTGGTGCTCTTGCCCACACCGCCTTTTTGGTTCACAACAGCGAATACCCTCGCTGTCTTAGCAGTGGGTCTTTGGGCCTCGTCCACCGTTCCTCCTCAGTTGGCTGCATCCACATCAGTATAGGCAAGAGACCGGACGCTTGGAAGCGCCGCTCATGCCAAAGGGTGTCTCTGGGCCATGCCCGGCCTTCTAGGCAGCTTCATTTGCGGTGACTTGGCGCGTCGGTATGTGACAATCGTTCGTACCTCGTCTCCGCCTGGAAGAACAAGACTCTCCGTGATCTCATGGGCCAACCCGCAGATCCTTGAGGCATTATGGCCTGCTTGTAGCTCCTCAGGGCTGGGACTGCCCTTCATCGACACAAGAAGCCCCCGCCTGGCAAGAAGTGGCGCAGCAAGCTCAACAAGTGCAGGCAAACTACTGAGCGCACGGGCCGTGACCGCTGCGTAAGCCGCACGTTCACTGAGCGCCAACTCCTCAGCCCGCAAGTCCACCACGCGGACGTCTATACCCAGCTCCTCTATGATCTCGCGAAGGACCGCCGCCTTCTTCTTCACGGACTCCACTAACGTGACCTGCCTGCCCGTGAGAATGGCCAATGGTATCCCTGGATACCCTGGACCAGAACCTAGATCCGCAACAGGTCCTTCAGGAGCGGCAGCCAGGAAGCGAACGGCAAGCATCGAGTCGACGATGTGCAGCCTAACCACCTCTGATGGCAGGACTATGCGGGTAAGATTGACCTGCTGGTTATACCGAAGCACCGCCTCAGCGTGTTGTACCAGCTTGGTGAATTGCAGGTCTGTAACGCTCAAGCCCTCGGCGGAAGCGGCCGACCGAAGCTCATCTGTCATGATTCCCGAGGAATCAGGCATCTCGTTCCGTTCAACTCGACGATGTTCCACGTGAAACATACCACGAGAGTTTCACGTGGAACATCCTCTAGAGGTTTCACGTGGAACATTGCTCAATGTTCCTAAGGACGTGGCACCGGGACCGGAAAGATGCAACGAGCCTTAGACCATAGTCACCAAGGCGCCACCGACTCAATGATCGCAGTGTCGGTCATACGACCAGTGTCCTTCCACCAAGTAGTGAGTGGTGGGGAAGGGCGGCCTCCTAGATCGAAGCACTTGGGGGAGTGGGAAGCCACCTTTGACTGAACACCTTGATTCGATGAACTCCGTCAATACTCCCGCGAATTCGCTATTGTTGAAGCGCTCCCAGCGTCCATTCAATCGGCGTGTGGACCTCAGTGCCGATCATCAAAGGGCCAGATTCCGAAGTCACAGCGAGACAGCCACCAAGACCAGCCAACCTACGCTCAGAAGATCATCAGCGTCATGGATCTCCATCGCAGCAAGACCGGTGCGCAATAGTCCAGGAGGAGCGGCAACACGAGCTAACCGGCAGATTGACGACCTGGGCTGGAACAAGAGAAGGGGAGCCACCTGGCTCCCCTTCCTTAGTGATCATGTCGCCGTTCAGTCTACTTGGGTGAGACTACCACATGCCGGAATGGCTCTTCCCCGTCGCTGCCCGTAGTGACCCGACGGTCATCCCGGAGAGCCATATGGACGACCTTTCGCTCAAAACTTGTCATCGGACGCAACTGCACAGGTCTACCTTGACGGGCAGCACGCTCTGCAGCTCGTCGGGCGATCTCCTCAACCTTCATCCGACGGCGATGCTTGTAACCGGAGACGTCGACCATGATGGGGTAGCGGCGCTCGATCTGCCTGTTGGTGATTGCCGACACGATGACTTGCAGTGAGTCCAGCGTCTTTCCGTGTCGGCCAATAAGTATACCGAGATCTTCGCCGACGATATCCATGATGATCTCTCCATCATCGCCCTCGTACTCCTCGATACCGGGCTCCAAGCCGTAGCAGCCTGCAATCCGGTTGATGACTCCAACAGCCACATCAGCAATGGCATCGAGTTCTTCATCGGTGAACTCATCAGACTCTTGTACCGTGAGTTCTACGGGGAGCGCCCCTTCAAGGCTACCGTCGTCCTCGAGCTCCAGCGCCTTGACGGCACCAGGTTTGAGCCAGACGGAAACGCGTGCCTCTTTGTCTGCCTTGATACCAAACATCCTCTTTCCCGGCTCATCGAGGACTTCGTACTCAACCATGTCTTGCTGAACACCCATTTCCTCAAGCGCCGCGTCCAACGCATCCGCAACGGAGGGACCGGCTTTCTCGATCTTCTCAATCATATGAACGTCTCCTTGATGAAGGCGGACTTCGCTATGAACACCTGTCCGACTTAGGCGTTTGACTCGTGCGACTTGTAGTAACGCATCGTGGCCAACTGCTGAACGAGGGCCAGCACAGCCTGTGTGATCCAGTAGATCAGAACTCCAGCCGGCGTGATCCACCCGAACCAGAGCATCAACACGCCCATGTAGATACCGATCATCTTCTGCTGGCGTTCGCCCGGCTGAATGAGTTGAGGAACCACGATGCTCAGTCCGAACAGGGCCACGAAGATAATGTAGGGGAGCGCGGCTACAAGTCCATCGGCAGCGAAGACATCCCTGGGCGCCTTGGTAATATCTGGAAGAATTATCCAGAACCGGCGAGCAGCCTCAGCCTGAGCGTCGGGCAGGGAGGCGATATATGCCAGAAGGAGCCCGGGTACCGGCTGCTTGTCCTTGGTGACCGAGCCCAACATGCGGAAGAGAGCGAAGAATATCGGCATTTGCAGAATGAGGGGCAGGCATCCGCCGAGCGGATTAACCTTGTTCTCCTGATAGAACTTCAAAGTCTCTTCCTGCAGCTTTTCTTTGTTGCCCTTGTATTTCTCCTGGAGGGCTTTGATCTTCGGTTGAATCCGCTGAAGCTCGTAGGTTGACTTCGTCTGCTTCTGAGTAAGCGGGAACAATATCAGACGTATGGCCACCGTGAGCAGGATGATTGAGAAACCATAATCCCCAACCCACCCATTGAAGTACTGCAGTACCTCGAATAGAAACTTCTCAATAGGCTCAAGCACTATGCGGACTACCTCCTTATTAGGGCGAGGCGCCGAGGGTCAATTCGCGCGATCCACTCCGGGTACATGCCCCCGGGGGTTGCCCGTGGCGTTCTCATTTCACTGTATGATATGCGCCCCGCGCCAGCAGCGCTACGGCACGGGGTCGAAGCCACCTGGATTCCAGGGATGACATCGGCTGATTCGCTTCACAGCCAACCACCCCCCAGCAAAGACACCATAACGCTCAATGGCAGTTATCGCATACGTAGAGCATGTGGGATGAAAGCGACATGTAGGCGGGAGCAGGGGGGAGATGAGTAGCTGGTACAGTCTGATTGGAAGAATGAAGACCAACCTGAGCCACTTCATCAGATCACCCCCAGTTGCCTAACGCTTGCCAGTAGATCGCTGTCGAGTCGCCCCGCATCTGTGCTCGCGGTGCCCTTGCGTGCGATCAAAGCAACGTCGTAACCCGCCCAGGGACCTCCGACACGGCGGCATGCGGCCCGCAGAACCCGTTTCGAGCGATTGCGGAACACCGCACCTCCGAGTTTCTTCCCTGCAATGAAAATCACGCGCCCCTCACTTGGGTCGCGTGATTCATCAGTGGGCACACTCAATACCACTATCGTATGTCGGGATGCCCTATTGCCTTCGCGAAACAGTCGATCCACATCGCGAGGCACGGTGATCGTACGCACTGTCGTCACCCTCGGCCTGCGGCCGAGCAAAAGCTAGGCTGCGCTCGGGCAAAGAACCTTACGGCCTTTGCTGCGGCGTGCGGCGATAACTGCACGGCCAGCTTTGGTCGACATGCGCTTGCGAAAGCCGTGCGTCTTAGCACGCTTCCGGTTGTTCGGCTGGTATGTCCTCTTCATTACATTCCTCCACTCCACGGCATCCATCGTCCGGACGCCAAGACAAGTGATTATAGAGGGGTCGCTGAATATGTGTCAACGACCCACCCGAATGCATCTTTCCACAGCTTGGCGGTAGTACACCACACCCTTTCCTTAGTTATGCCGAAAAATAGTCCGGAATCTGTGGATAATGTGGAAAACCCAGGACTCGCGCTTGTGTCTCCTGTGGATAACTCATTCTTGCGCGTTGTTGCACGGCGGAGGGTTTGTTAGAATCGGCGCGACCTTCCGGGGCCCGTTTACCCCCGTAGTTACCTTGAAATAGCCCTGTTTGGCGCACACACGCCTCTCTGTTAACAGATATCGTATTGTGTGGCAACCGCTTTATCCACAGCTTTCCCAGCCGGGACCCCTCTGGATGAACAACTGTCCACAGTCTGGTGAGGTTTCTTAGGGATAGGAAGGGGGTTGGAAGCCTCTTTTCCCTCCAAGATCGCTCTCACCAGTGCGTTTATCGAGAATACGGAGTTCGGAGCTGAGATTCTTTCCACAGTTGTGGAAAGCTCTGTGGATAAACAAGGAAAGACCAGTGTAGGCGCTTCCAACCAATAGGGCTTGAGTGTGACAAGAGGGTTTAAGATACGCCTCTCACCTGCGGCTTATCTGTTTGGTGATCGAACTACTGTTGTTGATAACTTTGTGGAACCAACACACCGACGATCGAAGGGGGAGCATTGAAGACATTCTTTGACGGTCGACCGTCTTCATTCACTCCTAGCGATGTGCCTATCGTTGTCGATGCCTCGATACCTCATCTGATGAACAGCCCGAAGGGGGGTAGCGTCCCCCCGGTTCGAATCGCCATCTATGACACATTGACTGCCCCGCCGAGGGTAGAAGATATCTTCGGGGACAGCCCACGAGCTTTGATCGAATCTCTGTCCTCGCGCGCATATCAGTTGTCGCATGACGCAGGGGGCAGCGTTCCGTATGTGGTCATTCGTGAGATCGTGGAGAACCTGATACACGCCCACTTCTATGAGGTTGTGGTCTCAATACTCGATCAAGGCAACACGATCAGATTCGCTGATCAAGGACCAGGTATACCCAATAAAGAGACGGCGCTTGAACCAGGCTTCTCAACGGCGACCGAAGAGATGAAGACGGTTATCAAGGGTGTTGGGTCCGGTTTGCCTGTGGCCCGCGAGTGTCTGACCTTCTCCGGGGGAACCGTCGTGATCGAAGACAATCTTGAGCGGGGGACTGTGGTCACACTTCAAACGACCCCTAAACAAGATTCTATCCATGGCGAAGACGCACCTGTATCGACGCCGGATATCGAAATTCCCTCATTGACCACCCGGCAGAAGCGGGTTCTCTCTCTGACTATGGAATGTGGATCTGTGGGCCCCACAGTCGTATCGAAAGAACTTGGTGTGGGGTTGTCGACAGCCTATAGAGATCTGGCTTCTTTGGAGGCTGAAGGTCTTATTTGTTCGGATGAAACCGGGAAGAGGACTTTGACCACGGTTGGTGTCCATTGCCTGGATGCGCTCTTCAATGGATAGATCAGGGGTTGCTATGGAGGTTCAACAGGTTTGGCAAGACACGCTTGATGTCGTGAAGCAGGAATTGAATACGCCGACTTTCAAGACATGGTTTGAACACACCTCACCACTGGGACTGGTGGATGAGATGATGGTCATCTCGGTGCAGAACGACTTTGCTCGAGACTGGCTCGAGTCGCGATATGCCGGCCTTTTGTCATCGGCTCTTACTCAAGTCACAGGACAATCTATGTCTGTGACTTTCCAGGTGGTTGGTGAATCAGCTATACCCGCACCTGTTGAACCGGAACATGAACCGGTTGCTGTGATACCTGATCCGGAAACTGAGGAGAAGGTCCGTGTGCGAGAAGCGACCCAGGGTGATTTCAATCCGAAGTACACATTTGATTCTTTTGTGATGGGCTCCTCCAACCGGTTCGCACATGCGGCGGCCCTTGCGGTAGCCGAGACACCCGGTGGAGCATACAACCCTCTCTTTATATATGGAGGGGTAGGACTGGGTAAGACACATCTCCTACAAGCCATCGGCCACTACGTGAAGACCAGCTTCCCACATATGAACGTGAAGTATGTCTCCACCGAACAGTTCACGAACGACTTCATCAACTCGATCGGTAATCGAGACAAGAGCCGTATTGAGGGGTTTAGACGCAGTTACCGCACTAATGATGTGTTGTTGGTCGATGATATCCAGTTCCTGGCCGGCAAAGAGGGGACACAAGAAGAGTTCTTCCACACTTTCAACACTCTGCAGCAGGCCGGGAAGCAGATAGTCCTATCTTCCGATAGACCGCCAAAAGACATCGGTAGTATCGAGGATCGGTTAAAGAGCCGTTTTGAGATGGGTTTGATAACCGACATCCAACCCCCGGATCTCGAAACACGCATCGCCATCCTTCGAAGGAAGACTGAGGCGGAGAACCTGGTGATCCCTAGCGAGGTCCTGACGTTTGTCGCCGACCGTATTTCTTCGAACATCAGAGAACTTGAAGGTGCTTTGATCCGTGTAGTCGCATTCAGTTCACTGACCCGTCACGCAATAGACCTTGATCTTGCTCGAAGCGTCTTAAAAGACATCTTCCCTGAGAGAACACTGAAACCGATCTCTATCCTGGTGATCCAACAAGAAGCCTGTAAGTTCTATGGGATCACCAAGAGTGAGCTGATTGGGAACAAACGCTCGCAAGCTATCGTCTATCCACGCCAGATAGCCATGTATCTATCACGTGAACTCACGGATCTTTCACTCCCGAGAATAGGAAGTGAGTTCGGTGGCAGGGACCACACAACCGTGATGCACGCTACTAGTAAGATCCAGAAGCTCATGAATGAGCAAAGAGAGGTCTACAATCAGATACAGACCCTGACAAACCTCGTTAAACAACGCAATTAGTGTTGTGGATGGAACAGGGATAACCCTGGGGACAAATGGTCGTTGCTGTGGACAAAGAGAGGGGCCTGTGGAGATGTTGATAACCAGGAGCGTTTCATCGACAAGTAATCAACAATAGACACACCCGTATCAACCAGGGAAGAAACGACTTATCCACATCATCCCCAGCACTACTACTACTACTACTGATAGATATTGAAAGAAAGGAACAGTAATGAAGGTCTCTGTTGCCCGTGGAGAACTCTTAGAAGCACTCTCGGCCGTTTCCAAAGGCCTTTCTACCAGGACCACTCTTCCGATTCTGTCAGGAATACACATCTCCACAACAGAAAGTTCTCTAGTGCTGCAATCGACAGACCTGGAGATATCGATCAAGACCAAGACCAAGGCGAGAATAGAAGATGCCGGACAAACAGTTCTTCCAGGCAAACTACTTACAGATATCGTAAGAAGCCTTCCTGAGGCCGCCGTTACTATCGACACAGGCAACAGTGGCTCTGCAGTCGTTACTTGCGGTCAATCGTCTTTCACTGTGAAGACACTTTCCCCGGAGGATTTTCCTAAGTTCCCCGTGATATCCACCGATGAGATGATCTCTCTTCCAAGTTCATCCTTCTCAAAGATTGTCCATCAGGTATCGAAAGCGGTAAGTAGAGACGAAACCAGACCGATCCTTACAGGAATCCTCGTTGTGATCGAAGAGGGAATGCTACGGATGGTCGCAACCGATTCGTACCGGTTGTGTTTGAAAGAAACAACCATTGAAGGAGTTGCCGGCTCACTAGAGGTCGTCATACCCGGCCGCGGTATTGAAGATGTGGCTAGATTGGCCGCCTCAAGCGAACAAGTGTCTCTTGGTGTGTCAGACAATCAAGTCATCTTTCAATTCGGTGAGACTGTGTTCATCTCGCGCAGAATCGAAGGATCCTTCCCTAATTACCGGCAGTTGATCCCTAAAGACCATCAGACACGAGTAGTGATCGATAGAGCTGAATTCGCTGAAGCTGTGAAAAGGGTGTCGTTGTTGGCGCAACACAATGCTCCACTACGAGTGTCTGTGAACACAGCTGATCACATACTGACTTTGACGGCGCAAACCCAAGATGTGGGTGAAGCAAAAGAAGACATTGAGATATCGCCCGTTGGGGAAGATGTAGAGATTGCTTTCAACCACACATACCTGATGGACGGTATCTCAGTAGCAGAGGGTGAGAAGATCGCGATCGAGATAGTGAGCCCTTTGAAGCCCGGCATCCTCAAGTCAGCAGACAACTCGGAATTCATATACCTGCTTATGCCGGTACGTCTCGGTTAGCAAGCATGTGTTGATATCCAACCTCGAGTTAAAAGGAGTAAGGAACCACGATCACTTCTTACTCGAACCCGACCCGCATCTTACGATCCTGGTAGGGCCTAATGCGGTAGGCAAGACGAACGTGATCGAGGCGATACAACTCCTTACGGCCAATCGTTCATTCAGGAACCCGCAGTGGGCGGACATCGTGAAATGGGGCGCAGGCCAAGCAAGTCTCAGGATGACGCTGGATGATGATGGCGTGACGACCGTATTCGAAATGGTCATCACCCCCGAAAATAGACGGTCCTACAAATCCAATGGTGTGACAAAGCGAAGATTCTCTGACATCCCAAGGACCCTTCCCAGCGTTGTGTTCACCCCTGACGATCTGCTGTTGGCTAAAGGACCTGCGGAAAACAGACGGAAAGCCATCGATGATCTGGGTGAGAGACTGTCGAAGACCTATGGCAGCATCAAGCGCGACTACACCCGAACTGTGAGACAGCGCAATGCCGCACTGAAGGAGAGCAAGACACACCAGGCGACACTACAGGCCTTGGATGAACAACTTATCTCAATAGGGTCATCACTTTGTCTACATCGCCGCCGTCTCCTTCAAAGGATGTCACCGATCACCACGTCGATCTACGGGACTTTGGCTACCGGTGAGATATTGGATATTCAGTACGAATCACGAGTGCTGGGCGATATTCCTTTTACCGAGAAGCTCAGAATCGAAGATATTCAGATAGCGATGTCTTCCACCCTACAGATCCGCAGAAGTGAAGAAGTGGCTCGTAAGACCACCCTGGTAGGGCCACATAGGGATGATGTCATCTTCAAGATAAACGGAAGAGACGCACGCTCTTTTGCCTCGCAAGGACAGCAACGGACCGTCGCGTTAGCCTGGAAATGTGCAGAGGTACGCATCATCCAAGAGATCGCGCGTCAGACACCAGTTCTACTCTTAGATGATGTTATGTCGGAATTAGACTCAACCCGCAGGGAAGCTTTGACCACGCTGGTAAGAGACGGGGTTCAGACGATAGTGACGACCACGAACACCGGCTACTTCGCACCAGACCTGCTTGCCCAGGCGAAGATCGTTGAGATACCCGGGAGAGACTGATGGTAAGGCGTCGAAAGATCGACCAGGTCGGCGACATAGGACGAGATATGCTGACCCGAATCGACCCACACGGTAAACGGTATGAATCAAGAGCCGTTCAAGTCTGGCCGGAGGTAGCAGGAGAAGAGATCCTAAGACACACAACGGGCTTCGCCATGCGCGAAGGTGAACTCATCGTCTTCGTCGATTCTCCTGCCTGGGCCAATGAACTGACGTTGATGGCGGAACACCTCAGGAAGGACATCAACACAAGAATTGGTGAGGGTTCAGTAAGGGCCATCAGATTCAATGTGTCGAAACAGGTGAAAGAAGCACGTCGCTGGGAGGTTATGAAAGAAGAGGACGAGGCATTCTACGCAAAGGACCAGACTGAACCCGTGGCGCTTTCGCCTAGTGAGTTGGAACAAGCACAGTACATCGCGGGGGCGATCGAAGACCCGGAACTTCGAGAGCAAGCGCTTAAGGTCATGGTTAAGGACCTGGAGTGGAAAAAGGGTGTACGCCACACCAAAAAGCCGTAGAGAGCCATAGAGGGGCTTAGGGACACTGTTTCAAGTCCCCAGTGATACCACGTGTGGTACACTATGCATGGTCAAATAACAACATCTCGTAGGGTGGACCACCCGACTAGAAGACAACCACCAGGTGTCGAGGAGAAGGAGTTCTTAGTGCCTAAAAGTTCCTATTCTGGCAAGGACATCCAGGTTCTCGAAGGGCTTGAAGCGGTTCGTAAGCGCCCAGGCATGTACATCGGATCCACTGGTCCAAAAGGTCTCCACCACCTTGTATATGAAGTGGTCGACAACTCCGTCGATGAGGCTTTGGCCGGTGTGTGCACAACCATCGAGATCACGATCCATCAAGACAACTCGATATCCGTCGTTGACAACGGCCGTGGTATCCCTGTCGACAATGTCCCGAAGTACAAGAAGTCCGCGGTCGAAGTAGTCCTCACCATCCTCCATGCGGGGGGTAAGTTCGGCGGAGATGGTTACAAGGTCTCCGGTGGTCTCCATGGTGTGGGCGTATCCGTAGTGAACGCTCTGTCTAAAAAGCTAGACGTCCAGGTCAAGAACCAAGGGAAGATCTGGGTTCAAAGCTACGAATACGGGAAGCCGATGGGGCCGCTCAAGCCGATCGGCTCGACAAAAGCCACAGGTACGATGGTCACCTTCTGGCCTGATGACACCATCTTCGAAGAGACAGAGTTCTCCTGGGACGTCATCGCATCCCATATGCGCGAGACCGCGTTCTTGAACAAAAACCTCAAGATCGTACTCATTGATGAGCGAGAGCTGGAGCCCCGGAGAGCCGAGTTCCGTTATGCGGGCGGCATAGTCGACTTCGTGAAGTATCTCAATGAGAAGAAAGAATCGATCCACTCCAAGGTGGTCTCCTTCGAGGCAGAAGGGGAGGAGGGTGTCGTTGAGGTTGCGATGCAATGGAATACTGGCTACTCAGAAGCGGTACTGGCCTTTGCAAACAACATCAACACCCATGAAGGCGGAACCCACCTCGAGGGATTCAAGAATGCTCTGACACGTACGATCAATGACTATTCGAGACGGCAGGGAATCCTCAAAGAGAAGGATGACAACCTCTCAGGTGAGGATATCCGCGAGGGTCTGACCGCGGTCATCTCGGTCAAGCTTCGTGAGCCCCAGTTCGAAGGGCAAACCAAGACAAAACTTGGTAACACCGAGATGCGTTCTTTTGTACAAGCGACAGTCACGCAGTATCTCTCCGAGTACCTTGAAGAGCACCCGAAGCCGGCGCGCTCAATTGTCACGAAGGCGTCGCAGGCCGCGAAAGCACGAGCGGCCGCTCGCAAAGCGCGTGAACTCACGCGCCGTAAAGGGCTTCTGGAGAGCTCCACCCTTCCTGGCAAACTGGCGGACTGCTCGATCAAAGAGGCGTCTCTCACCGAGGTCTATCTGGTAGAGGGTGACTCCGCAGGCGGCTCGGCCAAACAGGCGCGGGACCGTTCATTCCAGGCGATCCTCCCGCTGAGAGGGAAGATCCTCAATGTTGAGAAGGCCGGCATCAACCGCGCTCTCTCCTCGGAGGAGATCCAGGCGATGATCACAGCTCTCGGCACGAGTGTTGCCGAGGAGTTCGACCTGAGCCAGGCGCGGTATCACAAGGCGATCATCATGACGGACGCGGATGTTGACGGAGCGCATATCCGCTGCCTGATCCTCACGTTCTTCTATCGCTATATGCGTGAGCTCATCGAGGCCGGCTACATCTACATCGCGCAACCTCCATTGTTCAAATTGAGCGTCGGGAAGAAACACGAGTACGCCTATTCCGACAGACAACTGCAGCAGATGTTGGCGAAGTTGCCAGAGAACACCAAGTACAACATCCAGCGCTACAAGGGTCTTGGTGAGATGAACCCGGAGCAGCTCTGGGAGACGACCATGGACCCCGAAAGGCGCACCTTGCTGCAGGTCACGCTCGACGACGCGTTGGCGGCCGAGGAGGCATTCGTCGACCTCATGGGCGACCAGGTAGAGCCACGCAAAGAGTTCATCCAGCGTCACGCGAAGAATGTGCGCTTCTTGGATGTGTAGTGCTGTGCCTTAAGGGATTGAGCGAGGAGACACTCGTAAGATGAATGGCGGGAACCAGCGTCGGGATAGACGGCAGTTTCAACCGCCTCCCTGGGAGCAGGAAGCGTTTCAACGCTTTGAACGCGAGCGTTCAGAGCAGGAGAAGGAGGCCGAGCTCGACAGGGCTCTAGCGGGTATCCGTCAAGACGACGTGCTTGTGTTTGCCCCACCGGAGGACTCGGAAGCCTGCACCGTTGAGGTTTCAGATGGGTCCACCGATCAGGTGGGGGAGGCAAAAGGACCCCCTCCAGCTCAACTTGAAGAGCTGATGGCGGGGTTGCGTCAACAGGAACCTCGTGTGGTAGAGGAGCATCACAAGATCGCGAACATAGTGACCGCGTTTCTTGGGGTGATCGGACTCGGGTTCATTGTTTGGGCCGGAGTGCTTCTTGGGAGAGCCGGCAGCAATGCAGGTGCGCTGCAGATGATAGCCTCCCTGCTTGTGATGGTTTGGGGTTTCATGATGATCGCGTTCGCGGTAGTGCTGTGGCGAAAGTACAACCTGTGATAGTGGGTTAGACGAGGAGAACAGACTGTGACTGAACCGATCGTAGCGTCCAGCATCCAGCCGATCGACATCGAGCAGGAGCTCAGGAGTTCATTCCTTGAGTACGCGATGAGCGTTATCGTCGCGCGAGCTCTACCTGATGTGCGTGACGGGCTGAAGCCTGTTCACCGGCGCATCCTTTATGCGATGAACGAGTCCGGACTCACTCCGACCCGGCCGTTCAAGAAATCAGCGTGGACCGTCGGTGAAGTCATCGGTAAGTACCACCCTCACGGTGACTCGGCTGTATACGACACCATGGTTCGCATGACGCAGGACTTCGCGATGCGGGTCCCTCTCGTTGACGGTCACGGCAACTTTGGTTCTATCGACGGTGACTCGGCGGCCGCAATGCGGTACACAGAGTCTCGACTGCACCGTATGGCCATGGAGCTTCTGCGGGATCTCGACAAAGAGACTGTGGACTTCGGCCCCAACTACGATGAGTCGCTCACCGAGCCACTCGTGCTCCCTGCGCGTTTCCCCAACCTGCTCGTGAACGGGTCTGCGGGTATCGCTGTTGGTATGGCAACCAATATCCCGCCGCACAACCTTGGCGAGACGATCGATGCTGTCACCGCCTACATCGACAATCCCGACATCACCCTGGACGAGCTGATCAAGATCATGCCCGGTCCTGACTTCCCGACCGGTGGCATCATCATGGGCCACGACGGGATCCAAAGCGCGTATGAGACCGGACGCGGGAGCTTGAAGATCCGCGGCAAAGCCCATATCGAGCAGACCTCCACCGGGCGTATGCGGATCATCATCACGGAGATCCCGTACACGGTGAACAAATCAAAGCTCGTGTCGAAGATCGCCCAGTTGGTGCGCGAGAAGAAACTGACGGAGATATCCGACCTTCGCGACGAGTCCGACCGCAAGGGTATGCGCGTTGTCATTGAGCTGAAGCAGACGGCGATCCCCCAGGTCGTGCAGAACAAGCTCTACAAGCACACGCAGTTGGAGACCGGCTTCGGCGTCATCATGATCGCCCTTGTTGATGGAGTGCCCAAGACCCTCACGCTCAAAGAGATGCTTGGCCACTATATAGAGCACCAGAAGACGGTCATCACCCGCCGTACGCGCTACGAGCTGCGGAAGGCTGAAGAGCGGGCCCATATCCTTGAGGGCTACATCATCGCGCTGGACAACATCGACGAAGTCATCCAGATCATCAAGTCCAGCCAGGATGATTCTGAGGCGCGGAATCGATTGATCGAGCGGTTCGCGCTTTCAGTCGCACAGACCGACGCGATCTTGGAGATGCGCCTGCGCAGGCTCACCGGACTAGAGCGCCACAAGATCGAGGATGAGTTGAAGGAGCTGCAGGAGAAGATCGCCTGGTTCAAGCGGATCTTGAGCGATGAAGCGCTCCTCATGCAGATCATCAAGGACGAGATGGCTGAGATCCGTGCGAAGCACGCGAATGAACGGCGTACGGAGATCGCCGGCGCTGCAAGGGACCTTGATGTTGAGGACCTTATTGCCGAAGAGGATATGGTCGTGACCATAACCCAGGCCGGATACGTGAAGCGGCTGCCTGTGGCGACCTACCGCCAACAGAAGCGGGGCGGTAAAGGCAAGGCGGGGGTGAACCTCAAAGAGAACGACTTCGTCGAGCATTTGTTCATCAGCTCAACGCATGATTACGTCTTGTTCTTCTCTAGTAAAGGAAAGGTCTACCGTCTCAAAGTGCACGAGCTGCCTGTTGGCTCGCGGCACGCCAGAGGAACGGCTGTAGTGAACCTGCTGCCGTTTGCACAAGATGAGAAGATCGCGGCCGTCATCACAACGCGTGAGTTCGCCGAGGATGAGTTCTTGTTGTTCGCCACACGTAAAGGCCTGGTCAAGAAGACCGCGCTTGAGGCGTACAACCGCTCTCGCCGAGACGGCATCATCGCTTTGAACCTACGCGATGACGATGAGTTGATCGCTGTCAGGCGTGTTCTTAAGGACCAGGAAGTCGTGATGGTCTCGGCAGAAGGTAAAGCGATCAAGTGGGGCGAGGACGACGCACGGCCGATGGGTCGGGACACGATGGGCGTTAAGGGCATGAATCTCAAGGCCGACGACTACTTGTTGGGCATGGAGATAGCGCCGGACGACTCCGAGCTGTTCGTTGTGACCGAACGCGGATACGGCAAGCGGACCCCCATGAGTGAATACCCGACTCAGAAGCGCGGTGGTATGGGAGTGAAGACCATCCAAGTCACCGCCAAGAAGGGTCGCCTTGCAGGTATGAAGGTGGTCATGCCGGGCCATGAGCTGATGTTGATCTCTGAAGAGGGAGTCGTTATCCGGGTCAACGCCGAGGACATCAGCAAGCTTGGTCGCTCCACACAGGGAGTGAAGGTCATGAACGTCTCCGGGACCGACAGGGTCACCGCGATCGCCAGAGTGTCGGCCAAGAAGCGCAAGCGGGTCGTCCCTGAAGGCCAGCAGGTCTTGATGGAGGACGAAGCGACCCAGGTGGCGGGACTCAGCGATCGAGAGGCTGAAGCCGAGGCCCTGGTTGCGGAGGACTTCGAAGACGACGAATAGGTCGATACGCGCAAAGCCATTGAACAGGGCGGCCTACGGGTCGCCCTGTTGCATGCAGTAGGTGTTACGCTACCAGCATGACGCTATGCAGACGGAGATACCTCGTTTCCGCTTGTATGCACTAGCGCCGCGGCGTAGGATGGTCGCTCTACTCGGCAAAATGTGATCTCTAGGGAGCCTGAATGCTCACTCGGCCAAACCCCCTTGCACGGCTCGTGCGTCACGCGCAAGGGTACCGGATAGCAGCGCAGGACTTTTCCCATGATGCGCGGCACTATCTCATCACCGCCGTCCTGCAGAATGCGGGCTACGGGATCTTGGGGACGGTGTTCGCCCTCTACGTGAAAGAGCGAGGGTTCTCGGAAGCTGTCGTGGGCGACGTTGAGGGGGCGCTCGCGATATCCGGAGCCGTAGTGTGCCTGATGCTGCCCCCGTTGGTCCGTACCCTGGGATACCGTACGTTGTTCATCGCCGCGGGTCTTGCCGCGGGTATCGCCAGGGTGAGTCAGGCGTTTGCGCCGACCGCGGTGGCGCTGGTGGGCCTCGGGCTGCTCTTTGGTGTGGGCGACGGCATCATGCAGACGCTCTCCACGGCCTTCCTGTCAGAGAACGCCGGCAAGGCGGTCAAGACGCACCTGTTCACCACGGACTTCATCGCCCGGGTCGTTGCCATGTTCGCCGGCTCGCTGGCGGGTGGCTTTCTTCCCGCTATCCTTCAAGGATTCATGGCCGAGGGTGACGCGTACCGCTGGACGATCATCGCCGCCGGGGTGCTCATGGCTTGCTCGGCGATCACAGCCCGCTCTATCACCCGGCTACCCAAGGTGGAGAGGAACCCGTGGACGGCCTACTCCAAAGCCATCCGGG
>JBFHJN010000001.1:0-139189 GCA_041595875.1 Coriobacteriia bacterium | reverse complement strand
TGATCCTCGTTCATGTGCAGGCCGCACTGGTACTCGCACTCGCCCGAGACACCCGGCCCCATGACTTCGGAAAGGCCATAGTTGTCTGTGGCAAGAATTCCCAGCCGCTTCTCGATCTCCTCACGCATGCCCTCACCGGATGGCTCTCCGCCGAACAATCCCACGCGCAGCGGCAGCGACTTTATGTCGATCCCGCTCTTCTCGGCCACCTCGGCGATGTAGAGCGCATAGCTGGGAGTGCACACCAGCACCGTCGTGCCGAAGTCTTGCATCATGAGAAGCTGACGCTCGGTGTTGCCGCTGCCGGCCGGGAACACCGTGGCGCCTACGCGCTCGATGCCGTAGTGCATACCCCAGCCGCCGGTGAACATCCCGTACAAGAAGGCGAGCTGGACGCGGTCTTTGGAGGTGACGCCCGCTGCCGAAGCGATCCGGGCGGTGAGCTCGGTCCACGTGTTCAAGTCGCCCTTGGTATAGCCCACCACGATGGGCTTGCCGGTGGTTCCCGAGGAACTATGGACACGCACGACCTGCTCCAGGTCCACAGCGAACATCCCATATGGATAGGTGTCCCGCAGCGCGGTCTTGTCCGTGAACGGCAGCAGGCGGACATCGGCCAGTGAGCGGATGTCTTTTGGCTTGACGCCGGAAGCATCGAGCACCTCTTTGTAGTACGGGACACGCTCATAGACCCACGCCACGGTGGACTGCAGACGGCGCAACTGGAGCTGCGCCAGCGCTTCACGGTCCATGCTCTCGTACTCGGGATTCCAGATCGGCATACCGACCCCCTATTCCTCTCCGTGCCAAGCGCCCAGGTAGATCAGGCGTATGTCGTCGTTACTGATAAGCTCAGAAGCGGTGCCCTCAAGGGCCACGTGACCGGCGCGCATGACAAGACCTCTGTCCGAGTGACGCAGGGCCAATCTGGCATCCTGCTCGACGAGCAGGATCGCAAGCCCCTCCGCTCGAAGGCCGTCCAGCACCGCGAAGATGTCCGCTATCACCTTGGGCGCCAGCCCCAGGGACGGCTCATCAAGAAGCAGGAGCCTGGGCGAGGACATCAACGCCCTTCCAACGGCCAACATCTGCTGTTCGCCGCCGGAGAGCGTGGCCGCTGCCTGCGAGCTCCTCTCGGCAAGCACCGGGAACAGCGTATGGACCCGCTCCAGCGCTCCGCGCACGCCTTCGGGCGTTTGCGTGTGACCGCCAAGCAGCAGGTTCTCATGCACGCTCATGGGCCCGAAGAGCATCCTTCCCTCGGGCACCAACGCAAGGCCCTGCCGCACCAACCGCTCAGGCGGCGTTCCCGTCACGTCGTGGCCGTCGAAAACGACCTTGCCGGCGGTAGGCTTTATGAGGCCCGAGATCGCCTTCAGCAGCGTGGACTTGCCCGCGCCGTTCGCACCGATGAGGGTCACGACCTCTCCGGCGGCGACACTCAGCGATACGTCACGGATCACCGGGACGCGACCGTAACCGGCACACAGACCCTCGACCTTGAGCAGGGCCTCAGACATATGCGCCCTCCTCGCCGAGATACGCCTCGATGACAGCGGCGTCCTTCTGGATGAGGAGCGGAGGGCCTTCAGCGATCTTGCGGCCCTGGTCGATGACGACGATCTCCTCGGAGACCTCCATGACCAGACCCATATCGTGCTCGACCACCACGAGCGTCACGCCCTCGTCACGGATCTTGTACAGCGTCTTGGAGAGCGACTGCGTCTCGAAGTTGTTGAGGCCGGCCGCCGGCTCGTCGAGCAGCAGCAAACGAGGCTCGGCCGCCAGCGCGCGTGCGATCTCAAGCAGGCGTCGCATGCCGTGCGGGATGTCCGCCGCATGGGTCTGCGCGTACTGCTCGGCTCCCACAAGACGCAACAGATACGAAGCGCGCTCCAACGCGCGACGCTCCTCGGCAACCGTCCACGGCATGCGCAGCGCGCCTCCCACCAGCCCGGTGCGCAGCCTCGTGTGCATGCCTACAAGGACGTTCTCTAAAGCGGTGAGCTCCTCGAACAGCTGCGTGTTCTGGAACGTCCGGGAAATGCCCGAAGCGACCACCTTGTGGGGACGCATGCCCACGATGTCCCGGCCATTGAACGAAACGGTGCCGGCGTCCGGACGATCGAAGCCGGTCATCAGGTTGAACAGCGTGCTCTTTCCCGCGCCATTGGGTCCGATGACCGCCTTGATGGTGCCTTCATGCACGTCGAAGCTCACGCCATCAACGGCGACCAGGCCGCCAAAGCGTCGTGTCAGGTCTCTGACCGCCAGAAGACTCATGCGATCTCACCCTCCACTCCAGCGCCACTGCGACGTCGCTTCAAAAACGCGGCCAGCCCGCCCGGAACGAATATCACCGTGAGGATCATGACCAGCCCCGAGATGTCGACCTCCCAGTCCTGGATAAGCGCCGCGGCGTCTTTGCTCAGTCCGGGTATCAGGGCATGGACATACTGCAACAGCGTGAGGGCGACAGCGGCGATGAACGGCCCGGTCAAAGATCCCGTGCCGCCCACGACCACCATAGCCACGAGCAGGATCGAGAATTCCAGTGAGAACTGGCTGGGCGAGATGAATCCGACGGAATGCGCGTAGAGCGCGCCGGCAAGGCCTGCGAGCGCCGCGGAGACCGCGAATACCTGCACCTTCAGGCCTACGGTGTTCACGCCCGAGGCGAGGGCTCCCAGCTCCGAGCCGTGAAGCGCCCGCATGGCACGCCCCGGACGTGTACGGACCAGGTTGGCCGCACCGACAAACGCCAGCGCTGCCACCGCCCACACGAGGATGTAGATGGCCGCCGGAGAATCGATGACCAACGAACCGATACTGGGGAACGGGATCCCCGACAAGCCGTCGTTACCGCCCGTGATCCCCCGCATCTCCACGAACAGCACGCTCATGATCTCGTTGAAGCCCAGCGTGGCCATCGCCAGGTAGTGACCCTTGAGGCGAAGGCTGGGCAGGGCCAGGAGCAGGCCGCCGGTTGCAGCGAGCAGGGTACCGGCGGCAACCGCCAGAAGCCAGGGCACCTCGTGGGCTGTGGTGAGATACGCCGAGGTATACGCACCCAGGCCGAAGAACGCAGCGTGCCCCATGGATATCTGCCCCGCGAACCCCAGAAGAAGCGCCAGTCCGGCCACGACGATGGCGTTGAGCCCCACAAAGGTGAGGATCTTCAGCAGGTAGCGGTCGTCGGTGAGAAACGGGACCGATGCGATGACGAGCGATGCCGCAGCAAGCAGCACGACGCGGATACGTGGCGCGACCGTCCCCATCCTCACACCTTCTCACGTGTGGCTCGTCCAAGGATGCCCTCGGGACGCACGAACAACACGACGAGCAGCAGCACAAGCGCGATGACGTCTTTGTAGGTACTCGAGATGAAGGCGATGGACATGCTCTCGACCAGCCCGAGTGCGAGGCCGCCCACGACCGCCGCGATGGGATTGCCAAGACCGCCGAGGATGGCTGCCGCAAAGCCCTTGAGGCCTATGCGCGCGCCTACGTTGAACGAGGTCTGCGTGAGCGGCGCCACGACCACGCCCGCCAGCGCACCAAGCACCGCAGCAAGCCCGAAGCTCACCATCACTATCCGCGCGGTATCGATACCCATGAGCCGTGACGCCTCATGACTGAGCGAGCACGCCCGCATCGAGCGGCCGAACTTGGTCTTGGAGTACAGCCAGCTCAGACCCGCCACCGCGACGATGGTGAGGCCCCACACCCAGAGCGCCTGTCGTTCGATTGCGGCGCCGGCCA
Source organism: Coriobacteriia bacterium (assembly GCA_041595875.1). Taxonomy (GTDB): domain Bacteria; phylum Actinomycetota; class Coriobacteriia; order Anaerosomatales; family Anaerosomataceae; genus UBA2279. The sequence continues at coordinate 135,427 of JBFHJN010000001.1, read as the reverse complement.
CGACTATGGATGGACCCTCGGTGAACGCAGGGAGCGACAGCTCATTGCCGCCGAACGCATGACGCGACAGCGAACGTAGAACCATCGATCCACCGATGGTGATGATGATCAACGCCAGTGGTCCGGAGTCTCTTCTCGGCCTCAGCGCGACGCGCTCGAACGCGAGACCTACCACCGCCGTGGCAAGGACACCGGCAACGACGGCGAGTGGCAGCGGCAGGCCTAGTTTGACGAAGAACACAGCGAGCATCCCGCCCAGCATGAAGAACTCTCCCTGGGCGAAGTTGATGATACCGGTGGAACCGAACACGAGCGTGAAGCCCAGCGCGACCAGTGCATAGATCGAGCCGTTCTTCAGACCGGCGACGGCGAATTGCAGGAGTTCTGCGCTACCCACGTGTCACTCGTCCAGCACCCACTGACCGCCGTCGACCCGGTACATGACCAGGTCGGTTTCTGACAGGCCGTTGTGGTCGTCAGCAGAGTAACTGAACGTACCGCCCACACCGATCAGCCCGTCGGTGGCCTCGATAGCGTCACGCAGGGCCGCCGGCGTCACATCGCCATCAACGCGACCCAGCGCATCAGCGATGATCAGGAATGCGTCGTATGCATGACCGGCGAAGATATCAGGCGCCGTGCCGTACCGCTCGGTATAGCGGTCGATGAACTCTGTGGCCACGGTGAAGGCCTCGCTGCCCTCTCCGTACGCCTCAGGCAGCAAGATCTTGCCCGCGGCGAAGCTAAAGCCATCAGCGGCGCTTCCCGCGCCGTCCAAGAACTCAACCCTCCCGTTGCCGGGACTTCCCACCAGCGGGACATCCAATCCGAGCTGCTGCATGTTCTTGGCGACGATAGCCGCCTCGCTCCCGGCGGTCCACATCAGGACCGCGTCCGGAGACTGGCTCCGCATCTTGGTGAGCTGGGCGGTCATGTCGGTGTCGCCGAGGTTGAATGTCTCATCGGCCACGATCTCCACGCCGGCAGCGGCCGCGGACGCGAGCACGACATCATGCCCGTCAGCGCCGTAGCCACCGCTGTCGCTGATCAGCGCGATCCGCGTGATGCCTTTGGCCGCCAGGGCCTTCAGCGTGAAGGGAACGACGACACGGTTGGGCCAGGGCGTCTGAAAGACAAGCTCATCGAAGTCTGCGGTCACAACAGAACCGCCGGCCATTGAGACCTGCGGTACGGCCGCCCTATCTATGTCGGTACGCATGGCCATCGTCTGGCCGGTGCCCGTAGCACCGATGATGGCTATGACGTCTTCCCGCTCGATCAGGCTTGTAGCCGCCGCGGCCGCTTTGGCAGCGTCAGTGGCATCGTCCTCGAAGAACAGCTCGACCATGCGACCGTTGATGCCACCGGCCTCATTGAGCATCTCCGCCTCAAGCTCGATGGCCCTCTTCTCGGGAACACCCAGGCCCGAATAGGACCCTGTGAGTGAAACGACGACGCCTATCTTGTAGGGCTCAAGACCGGATGAGTCAGATCCGCTCTCGTCCGAACACCCTCCAAGCGTGAGTCCCGCAACACATAGCACGGTCGCCATCGCGATCGCGAGCGCCTTTCTGCCCATGGTGCTCTCCTTCAGACCGGGGAACGTACAAGCCCCCACACCACATACAAGCGCGGAGGCTGATGGACTTTCTACATGTGGACCGTCGTGATCTCCTCCTGGGTGACCAGACGCACCGGACGGTCCGACAGCAGGTGGACCGCACGCTCGACATCCGCCACATTCACCACGACGTACGTTGCGATCAGCGAGTACACGTACTCGATGTTGACGCCCGCTTCGGCCACGATCTTGAGGACTCCAGCAAGCCCACCGGGCTTATCCGGCAGGTCTATACAGATGACGTCGTCCTCACGGACCGTGAACCCGGCCGACTTCAGCACCTCTTTGGCCTGATCGACCTTGTCCACGATCAAGCGCAGGATGCCGTACTCGGCGGTGTCAGAGACCGAGAACCCGCGGATATTCACGCCCGCCTCGCCAAGAAGGCCGGTGATCTCACTGACACGACCGGACTTGTTCTCGATGAACACGGAGAGCTGTCTGACCCTCATCTCGTTCATGCCTCGCACGCCCCTCCCTCACACGCGTTTCGTCCCAGCTCGAACGCCTTCAGGTTCGCGTCCACGGTCTTTGGAGGCACCCGTGCTGAGATGACCTCGCGCCACGCTTCCTCATCAAAGGGAAGGCCGACCGAGGCCGCCCCCATCAACACGATATTCGCCGAGCGGGGACTGCCCGCCTCACAGGCGAGCTCCTCAGCGTCAAGGAACACGGCTCTCTCGTAGTCGAGCGCCGCGACCAGACCCACGGGAGGCGAAAGCGTCCCCGTGAGCACCGGCAGAGGCTGGATGTTGCGGCTATTGACCACCAGACGGCCCGACGGCTTGACGAAAGCAAGCTTGCGGGCGGCCTCGATGATCTCGAAGGCGATGAGATGATCCACGGTGCCGGGGTCTACCACCGAGGAGAACACCTGCGGGCCGAAGCGCACCACCGTGTCGACAGAACCGCCGCGCTGCGCCATACCGTGGACCTCGGAAAGCTTCACATCGTGACCGGCGGCCACGGCGACTTTGGCAAGCACGTCACCGGCGAGAATGGTCCCCTGGCCACCGACTCCGGCTAGAAGAACCGTTGTCACGTCGCTCATGACCATCTCCCTCCGATATCACACGCTGCTCCGCTGGGCACGATCGCGTCGGACTTGCAGACCTTCACGCACAGACCGCAACCAACGCAGATCGTGGCGTCGATGACTGCTCTGGAGGTTTGAGGGTCCTTGGATATCGCGGGGCATCCCAGGTTGATGCAACGTCCGCACTTGATGCACGCATCCTCATCAACAGCGAACGGGTCGGCCTTTTCTCGGACGAGCAGCGCACATGGCGCCTTTGCGACGATGACGCTGAGATGCTCCGCCGCTACCTCCTCTTTGAGCACATGGTAGACCTCGCCGGGATCATGAGGGTTCACCATGCGAACCGAAGGCACTCCCATTGCACGCACAAGAGCCTCAAGGTCGACCGCAGGTGCAGGATCACCCGCAAGAGTCACACCTGAGACCGGATTGCCTTGATGACCGGTCATCGCAGTGGTGCGATTGTCCAAGATCATGACGGTGCCCTTGCTGCCGTTGTAGACCATGTTGAGCAGACCCGTCAGTCCGCTGTGCGCGAACGTCGAATCGCCGATCACTGCCACCACGGGCTTCTCGGCCGAGCCGATAAGCTCCATGCCGTGAGCCATGCCGATGCTTGCACCCATGCAGATGCAGGTGTCCACCGCCTGCAGAGGCGGCAGCGCGCCAAGCGTGTAGCAGCCGATATCACCGGTGACGACAGCCTTCAACCGGTGCAGCGCATAGAACACGCCACGGTGCGGACACCCCGGGCACATCAACGGCGGCCGCGGAGGGAGATCGGTGATGGGCTCACGCAGCTCCGGCTCAGGAGCACCGAAGGCGGCTGCGACCAGACCCGGAGAATACTCGCCTATCTGAGGGAGTCCGGTCTCCATGACCTCGATGCCGAGTGCCTTGACCCTCAGCATGAGGTACGGGTCGAGCTCTTCAACCACGGCGAGGCGCTCCACCTTTGCAGCGAACTCGCGAACAAGTCCCTCAGGGAATGGGAAGGTCATGCCCAGCTTCAGCACCGAAGCATCAGGCAGGGCTTCTCGGACGTATTGGTAGGCGACGCCGGAGGTGATGACGCCCAGTTCTGTACCGCGCATCTCGACGCGGTTCTCCGGACACGACTCAACACATGTCTCCAGCTCATTCAGGCGCCGGGCCAGGTCGACCCTACGGACACGTGCGTTGGCAGGCATCATCACAAAACGCCCGGCATCCTTGCGATACTCCGGTATGTCGCGTTCTTCGCGCTCCCCCACCTCTACCATGCTCTTTGAGTGCGAGATGCGGGTTGTCGTACGGACGATCACCGGTACGTCGTAGCGTTCCGATATCTCGAACGCGCGCTTCACGAATTCAAGGGCCTCGGCGCTGTCGGACGGCTCCAAGATCGGCACCTTCGCAGCAGCCGCGTAATTGCGCGTATCCTGCTCGTTTTGTGATGAATGCATCGAAGGGTCGTCGGCCACAAGATAGACCAGGCCGCCGCCAACACCCGCATACGCCTGGGTGAAGAGCGGGTCTGCCGCCACATTGAGACCGACGTGCTTCATCGTCACGAGCACTCGCGCGCCCGCAACGCTCACACCGGCAGCCACCTCCGCGGCGACCTTCTCATTGGGAGCCCACTGACAGTTCACACCTTCGTAGCCCACGAGGTTCTCTAAGACCTCGGTAGACGGGGTGCCGGGATAACCGACTCCCACTACCACGCCGGCTTCCCACGCTCCACGCGCGACAGCCTCGTTGCCTGACATCAGGGTACGCGACAAGCGGCACCTCCACAGGGTACGGGTACACTCCACAGCGTCGTGCGGATTGGGCGAATCATATCACAGCAAGGCGCGCGCTCGGGCGATCAGAGGGTGGCCAGTGCCGTGCGGAGAGGCCGTCAGAAACGCGAGGCGCCCACGTAGTCGCCGCGACTGGCGATACGCTCCGTCAGCGAGGATATCTTCACGACATCGCCGGTCTGCGGCGCGTGGATGAAGTTGCCGCTACCGACGTAGATGCCTACGTGATGGACACGTGAAGGGTCGCCGTCCGTACCGAAGAAGACCAGATCCCCCGGCGCCAGAAGATCGAGCCTGTCAGCATCGATATGCTGGCCGACCTTGTACTGGCTGTAGCTGGTTCGCGGCAACGACACGCCGACCTGGTTGTACACATAGACGCACAGCCCCGAGCAGTCGAAACCGCTGGGGGAACTGCCGCCCCACACATACGGCACTCCAAGGTACTGCATCGCGATAGCGACCACATCCGAACGACCCACACCCAAAGAGCCCGGGTCGGTGGCCGCACGGCCACTGGAGCCGCTGTTGCTTGCGGTGCTCTTGGCCAAAGCAGCGGCACGTTCAGCTGCAAGCTTGGCCTGGCGCTCCTCTTCTTCAGCTATGAGCTCTTTCACCTCGGCGCTGAGCGAAGCGATGTACTGCTCCTGCTTCTTGACGTCGGCCTCGATGGTCTTCGCACGCTGCTCCGCGTCCTGGCGCAACGATATCTGCTCGGCTTCGCGTGTCTCAAGCGAGCGTTCGAGCGCCTCCACCTGTGCCTTGGCTTCCTTCACGTTGGCTACGATCTGCGCGTCGCTACGGTTGATGCGGCTCAGCAGGTCGATACGGCTCACGAAGTCCTCGAACGAATCGGTGCCGAGGAGGACTTCCAGCATTCCGGTCCCGCCGTCGCGATAGATGTTGTTGGCGCGCTCGGCCAGACGAAGCTGGCTCTCTTCGAGCTCGAGGCTCGCAAGTTCGAGGTCGGCCTGGGTCTCTTTGATCTGGGCGCGCGTCTGCTCAAGCGCCTCAGTGATGGCGTTGTACTCCTCGATCCGCACTTCAAGCTCAGCGGCCATCGTGTCGCGCTCGGCCTGCGCCGCCTCTGCCTCGGCCTGCTTGGCCTCGATCTCAGCGTTGGTGGGCGCGCCAAAAGCGGGCGCGGATGCGCTCAATGCGAGAATGAGAACGAACGTGATCGCTGTCTTCCGACCACTTTGCATAACGCTCTGCCGCACGCGGTACCTCCAGCTACGTCTGAATGCTGCTTCGAGAGGCCGTCAATGGGTCGCACTGTGAAGTGCGGAGCTCATCCACACTATAGCACACGTGGCCCTCCTCTCTCAGTCGGCACACCCCTCCAGTGGCTTGTATCGGCTGTTCTGGTAGAGTATGTGAGTCGCGCGCGCACGATGCGCGGTCAACGTGGACTCACGCGCAGGGCGGAGACGTAGGGTATGCGCGCAGGGAACCGTCTCATAGGGGTGCTTGTCACAGCCACGCTGATGATGGCATGTCTACCCTCAAGCAACGCGGCCGCCGAGCCCGGGACATCCACAGACATCCCGTTTGCCGGCGACACCGCCGCCCTCGCGGGCATCAATGACGAACTTGATGCGGCGACCGCCCGCGTCCTCGAGATCGAGACCGAGGCATCAGCACTCAGAGCCGAGAACGCTGCGCTGGTCGAGCGCCTCGCAGTCACCGCCGATCGCATCAGGACGCAGCGGGAGGAACTGGAGCTTGCCGAGGAACGCCTGGCTGAAGCACAGGCGAAGTACCAGGCACGGATCGTCGAGGTCTACAAGCGCGGCAGCGTCGACCCGTTCAGTCTTCTGTTCTCGGCGGAATCCATAGGCGACCTGTTCGCCCGGGCTTCCCTGCTCACCCGGATCGCCGAGGAGGACAGCCGCGTAGTGGCCGACCTCAATCTGGCGGCGGCAGACGCCCGCTATCAGGCTGCCGCTCTGGACGACCTGAAGGCGCAGGACATCGAGCTGCGTGGCGCCCAGCAGACACGGCTCACAGCGCTCGACCAGATGCTGGCCGAGCAAGAGACGCTCATCGCCGAGCTGACCGAAGAGGCGCAACAGGCACTGCTCTCGGCGCGCAAACAAGATGCTGAGACACGTGAGCGCTGGAAGAACAGCTCCGTACCCAACGGCTCGAGCATCGCAAGAGCTGAAGCCCTTGTGCTGCCGGACCGGGTATTCATCTGCTCCGCCTACATGCCAAGGACGTACCGGACGACGGGAACGGCCTTCTCGGCGGTATGCTCGTGGTACGGCAACGAGTTCGATGGCCGGCCCACAGCTTCAGGGCAGATATTCAACGAGGACGACTTCACCTGCGCGTCCCGCACGCTGCCCTTCGGCACCGTGCTTGCGCTGACGCGTGGAGAGAAGCGGATCATCGTGGTGGTCAACGACCGCGGGCCGTTCATCGCCGGTCGGGACCTCGACCTCTCAAAGGCCGCCGCTGCGGCCCTGGGCTTCTCGGGCGTCTCCACGGTTCAGGCAGAGGTCGTCATACCCAACGACTGAGCGGCCGCCAGAGAGTCTCTCCAACGGCCGCTCGTGACTGTCTGTGTATACCTAGACCACGTGTATCAAAGACACGATCTTGCGATCGCCCAGCTTCTCGCGGCCGGACAGGAAGTCCAGCTCGATGAGGAAGGCGAAGCCCATCGTCTCGGCTCCTGCGGAGCTCACAAGGCTGGCCTTGGCAGCCGCCGTCCCGCCGGTGGCAAGCACGTCGTCTACGATGAGCACCTTGTCACTGGGACCCATAGCGTCTTCATGGATCTCCAGGGAATCGGTCCCGTACTCAAGTGCGTACTCGGCGCTCGTTGTCTTCCCCGGGAGCTTTCCGGGCTTGCGCGCAGGGACGAACCCGGCGCCCAGGCGATATGCCAGCGCACCGCCGAAGATGAAGCCGCGTGCCTCGGCGCCCAGGACCTTGGTGATGCCCGCGTCCGCGAACTCATCGGCGATGGTGTCTATGGCGCGACGAAACCCGTCCGGACTTGCCAGCAACGGGGTGATGTCTTTGAACACGATCCCCTCTTTGGGGAAATCGGGGATGTCACGTATGTACTGCTCCAGATCCAACGCTGCCTCCTTGTGTCGGCGAAACCTTGCTAAGACTACATCGTGTGGCGCTGTTGAGCCAGCGCCGCTAGAGAAGCTTCGTGAGCTTGTCCAGTTGAGCCTGAGTGCCCAGGACCACGAGCTGGTCGCCTGGTACGAGTATCGTGTCTGGCGAGGGGTTCGTGTTCATCCCGCCCTCGACCCCGTCGACCGCGAGGATATAGGCACCGGTCTCATCCCTGATCTTCGCGTCGCGGATGGAACGACCTGCAAGCACAGAGCCATGGTCCACCTTCATGGACTCCAGCGTGTACTCCACCTGGTCTCCATGCGTGACGACATCCAGATAGTCCGAGACGACCGGGTGTAGCACCATCGATGCCATACGCCTGCCGCCGATGACATTGGGAGTGAGTACGCGATCAGCGCCTGAACGGAGGAGCTTGGCCTCTGACGCGACTTGCGATGTGCGGGCAACGATGAACAGTGCGGGATTCAGGGTGCGTGCCGAGAGCGATACGAACAGGTTGTCGGCGTCTGTATCAAGCGCGGTCACAAGTCCTTTTGCGCGCATGACGCCCGCCTGGCGCAAGACATCCTCGTCTGTGGCATCTCCCTGGATATAGAGCCACCCGGCCTCCTCGGCCATGGTCTTACACTCCTCGCACACGTCGAGAACGAGGAACTCGACCCCTTCCGAGGCCAGCGTCCGCGCTACCACCGAACCGACACGACCGATACCCACGACTATGTAGTGGTCCTTGAGCTCGCTGATGCGTTTGTTCATACGACGTCCCTCCAGAAGGCCGCGAAGATGCCCTTCGACCATGAAATCGATGATTGCGCCGACGGAATAAGCCAAACCCGCAACGCCCAGGAATATCAATACGATGGTGAACAGCTTGCCCGCGGCGCTGAGCGGGGCGACCTCGGCAAAACCCACAGTCGCGATGGTGATGACGGTCATGTACAAGGAATCCAGGGTCGACCAGCCCTCGATCGCCGCATAGCCGACGGTGCCCAGGATGAGGATGAACGCCAGGATCACGAAGGCACGGACTATGCGGGCGAACATCAGCCCATCACCTCGTCTTTCAGTGTGGCGATGAACGGCATTCCCCTGAAACGACCACCAAGGTCAAGACCGTAGCCGACGACAAAACGATCCGGGATACGAAAACCCCGGTACGCGACCTGTAGATCGGCGATGCGGCGGGCATCTTTGTCGAGCAGGGTGCACACCTCCAAAGATGCCGGACGCCTCTGACGCAGGACGTTCAACAGGTAGTTGAGCGTCAGCCCCGTGTCGATGATGTCCTCGACCACCAGGACATGCCGGCCCTCGATAGCATCGTCGAGGTCTTTGGTGATCCGCACAGCGGCGCCACCGCCGGCATAGGACGAGACCGCCATGAAGTCCATGGTCAGTGGAAGATCGATGTGCCGGGCCAGATCAGCCAGAAAGACGATCCCGCCTCTCAGCACCGTCAATAGCACAAGATCACGACCGTCGTAGTCCCGTGTGATGGCGGCACCCAGCTCCTCGACCCTGTCGAGTATCTGGTCGGGCGAGAAGAGCATCCTGTCCAGCAGCGGGTCCGCCAGCACGGCCGTGCGCCCTCTCATGGCTTGTCCACCTCTCGAGCAGACAGTCCCCCACCCTCGCTATGCGGACGCTTCTCCACGGGAATGCCGAACTTGAACAGCAACTTCTTGAAATCCTTCTGGTAGAAGATCTTGATGTTCACGTCCGGATAGAGCTCCTTAAGCCGCCTCACCTTGCGGTTCTTCTTGGTGACCAACTTCTGACTCATCGTCGTGAGCTCGATGTAGAGCTCGAAATCCGTGAGATAGAAATCAGGCGTGAACCATGCGATAACGTTGCCGTCTCCGTCCCATTCGATGGGGAAACGGGTGGGTTCGTACTCCCAGTTGATCCGATAGAAGTCGAGGATCTGTGCGGCAACACGCTCACTGGGGTGAACGAACGAGGTCGCCGCCACCTGGGCCGAGACCGGCAGATCACTTGCGGGCAGTTCGGTTGCCTCGGACATGGTTCTTATACGACGTCCTCGAACACACGGGAGATCGCGCGATGCAACATATGCTTCTTGAGCTCTCCCGTCAGTCTGGTGAGCTCGCCAAGGGTCTCAACGAGCTTCTGGCGAGCCTCCGGCGTCCGGTGCCGGAACGTAGGCATCAGTATCTGGGAGAAGAACGACGCTTCACGCTCAGCGAAGGTCTCATAGATCCGCAGGTGGCGCGGCTCCACACCGAATCGGCGCAGGTCCCAGCAAGCGTGAGCGATGCCCACGTCTCCCGCGGGGATCTCCTTGCCGTGATCGCCATCCACAAGCTCGATCAGACCGAACTCGGCCAGTTCACGCACGAAAGCCTCGGTCAACCCAAGTGTCTCCGCCGCCTTGCTGACCGGAACCGTCTGCGCGTCCTCCAGGGGTAGCATCATCGCCTCGGTATGGGCGATGACGGGCTCCAGCTCCGCTGGCACACGCCCCTGATCGTACTCCGCGAGCTTCTCTCGGATCACCGCAAGCGGCATGAAGTTGTCCTTCTGCAGCTTGAGGACGAGCTCGAGTCTTTGGAGATCGGCCTGGCTGAACTTCCTGTAACCCCCGGCTGTACGATCCGGAGACACGAGGCCCTCTTCCTCAAGGAAGCGGACTTTGGAGATGGAGAGGTCAGAGAACGTCTCTTGAAGATGCTCCACCACCTCGCCGATCGTCATGTACTCGCGGGCAGGGGTCATCAGGCGCCACCTCCCGAGAGGAACACCATCTTGAAGCGACCCACCTGCAAGGCGTCACCGCTCAGCAGGTGCGCGGAGTCAACAAGCACATCGTTGACGTACGTCCCGTTGAGCGAACCAGCGTCCGATACCGTGACGTTGCCACCGATCACATCGATCCGCGCATGGTTTCTCGAGACAGTGACGTCGTTCAGGAAGATATCGCTGCCCGGATCGCGTCCTACGGTGTATGCGCCATCCTCCAGGTAGAAACGCTCCCCTGTCTCCGCACCCTTGTGAACGACCAGAACCGGTACCTCAGAAGGCTCTGCCGCTACCGGCTGCGGAGTCTGGTCCTCTGCTTTGACGGGCGAAAACGACGCGGTGGAGCCTTCGACGCGCAAGCCACAAGCGGGGCACGTCTTTGCGCCCTCGGGTAGCCGTGTGTCACATGACGGACAGGTCTCCATGCTCACCATCCCTGCTGGTAGGGATCGCCTGGCCTCAGTCGAGGAAGCCGAACTCCTTCTTCTTGAATGACTGTGCGATCTGCGATTCAAGCGCGGTGGCTATCTCAGGGTTCTCGAGTACGTGTGCGAGCTTCTCTTCGCTAAGGCGGTTACGCACGTACGGGTCGCTCAGTGCCTCGGCAAGCTTACGTCCGTTGTGGACCTCTCGTATCACGTACTCCACTACTCGCTCTTCAACGGCGTCAATGGCCAGGTCGTCAAGGAACGACTGGATCTTGTCGGCTATCGTTGTCACGGGTCCTCCTTGTCGGTCCCGGTCATCCGGGACGCAGGTCACTCGTCGTCGTTGCTGTCTTCAGCGGTCACATCGTACCGCGAAACACCGCGCATATCGTTTGACAGGATGTCGATGAGACGCTCCAGGTCACCGGCAGAGACGACGTCTTCTCCGGCCTCACGCTGCGTCTTCATCCGGCGCACCAATTCGGCGCGAAGGATGTCGATCTTACCGTGGAGGACACGCCTGCGATAACTGGTGCGCTGCTCTTCAGCATAGAGCTCATCAAGCAACTCACGCAGTTCGTCCGGGGTCTTGTCTCCAAGGTCCAGCAAAGCATCGTCTGAGGCGTGCTTATCAGGTCCCATTTCCCCTCCAAACAACAGTGTGACGAGCCTGTCTGAGCTCGGCATCATTGTAGCAGACGGCACGGACAAAGACCCCTCGACCTCGGCCTTATCCTTACCGGCCGCAAAGTGGTCCTACCTAGGCTCTTTCCCCACCTGATGGGGCGTAGACCCATCGATCCGGAACTGCGCCATACCGTCCTCTACCGCTGCAGCTTCTGCTTCCGAGAGAACACCCGGCTGAAACTCGATACCCAGCACCGTCTCAAACGCCCCGGAGACAGCCTGACGGATGGTCTCATCATCCGGCGAGACGGCCAGCACATCGGCAAACGTCACCGTGCGCGCGGCGAGCGCTTCCTCCCCCGCCTCGTCAAGCCTGAACACGCGCGCCTCCCGGCTGACGTCGCGAGTGCGTACGAACGACCCGTGCTGCAGGCATGAGTCGCGATGCCAGACTTGCGCGCTACCGGAGAGCTTGGCCACGCCAAGCGAGAGATCGGCGCTCGTAGCGTGTAGATAGCAGGCCCCCGCTGCGCGCTCTCCCCGGGGGCGCGCCGTGAGGTCCGCATCGACGCCCAGGTCATGATAGGCCTCCACCAGTGCGCCGCAGAGCACCCGGTAACTGGCCGCCACGCCCCTCGGCAGGCCCTCCCGCACACCCGCGACCACCGAGTAGGTGACCTCGTCGTCGTGCAGCACGCCTCGGCCACCGGTAGGCCGCCGAACCACGTCGATCCCCAGACGCTCACACAGCTCTAGGTCGGCGTCCCCTGCCTTCTGGAACTTGCCCAGAGTGACCGTGGGCACGCGCCATCGATACAGGCGCAGCGTGGGAGGCGCCTCGCCGGTCTCGTGAGAGTGCAAGACGGCCCGGTCGATGGCCATGTTACGCAGGCCGTCCACCGGACCGTCGATGATGAGTCGCCATTTCAAATGACTCGCCCTGTCGGGCTAGACCTCCTCAGGGCTCCACACAACGTCGAGGTTCTTGACAGCGCCCGCCTCATCGAGACGACGCACCGGTGTGTCATACGGGGCCCCGTGCAACAGGTCAGGATCGCTTTTTGCCTCCTCGGCGATGCGAAGCATGACCTCGATGAACCGGTCCAAAGTGGCCTTGCCCTCTGTCTCTGTGGGCTCGATCATCATCGCCTCTTCCACGATCAACGGGAAGTAGATCGTCGGCGGATGATAGCCGTAGTCCAGCAGGCGCTTTGCGACGTCGAGGGTACGAACGCCGTACTCCTTGCGCAACCGCTTTCCTGAGAGCACGAACTCATGCATGCACGTGCGGTCCTGCGGCAGGTCATAGGCGACCTTGAGCTTCTCTTGCATGTAGTTCGCCGAGAGAACAGCCTGCTCGGAAGCCTCCTCAAGACCGGCGCCGCCCAGAGCGCGGATGTAGGCATACGCACGGACGAGCACGCCGACGTTGCCGTGGAAGGAACGTACCCGGCCTATCGACTGCTCCGGGGTGTGGAACTCGAAGCTGCCGTCTTTTGCACGGACGGCAATGGGACCCGGCAGGAAGGCAGCCAGCGTATCGCGCACAGCCACCGCGCCCGAACCCGGACCGCCGCCGCCATGCGGAGTGCTGAAGGTCTTGTGCAGGTTGTAGTGCATCACATCGAAGCCCATGTCCCCGGGACGGGCCTTGCCCATCACCGCGTTCATGTTCGCGCCGTCGTAGTATGCCAGCGCTCCCACCGAATGCAGTGCGTCGGTGATCGCCAGGATGTTCTCATCGAACAGCCCCAGGGTGTTGGGGTTGGTGAGCATGAGAGCGGCAACGTCGGTATCCAGAACGGACCTGAGCGCATCCAGATCCACGCCACCGGACTCGTCACTGGGGACCGTCGTCACCTCGTAGCCGCACATGGCGACAGTGGCGGGGTTCGTGCCATGGGCAGAATCGGGGATGATGACCCGCTTGCGCGCGTCACCGTTCGCCGTGTGATATGCCCGGATGCACATAAGCCCGGTCAGCTCGCCGTGCGCACCCGCAGCAGGCTGCAGCGTGACGGCAGGAAGCCCTGCCACCTCGGCCAGCGCGTCTTGCAATCCCACCATGAGCTCGATGACGCCTTGCACGGTCTCTTTCGGCTGATACGGATGCGTTCCCGCAAAGCCCGGGAGCCTGCACGCCCACTCGTTGATCTTGGGGTTGTACTTCATGGTGCAGCTGCCCAGAGGGTAGAACCCGTTGTCCACGCCGAAGTTCGCCTCGGCAAGATGCGCGTAGTGGCGGGCAAGATCGACCTCGGCTACCTGCGGCAGCAACGGCGTGCTGCTTCGCGCCTGCCCGCCGAGCGCGGTGGAAACGTCGGTCATCGGGACATCGAGGACCGGCGGCTCGACGCAGCGAGCGTCCGGAGAGCCTATCTCGAAGATGACGCGGCCTGTGAGTGCTTCGCGTACGGGTCGCTCGCTCATAGGGACGCCACCTCCTGTACGAAGCGCTCCATCTGAACGCGGGTGCGCTTCTCGGTCACCGCGAACAGGACCAGCCCGGAGTCAGCTTCGTCGAAGCGCGCAAGATCCAGACCTGCCAGATAGCCGCGCTCCAGCATCGCGGACTGCAACGTGGCGACATCGCCTTCGTATCGCAGGGCGAACTCGTTGCCGAACGGCGCGTCCCACGGGGACGTGAACTTGCCGGTGGCAAGCAGGCTCTCCCGCAAGAAGTGGGCTTTGGAGATACATGCGGCGCCAACGCCCGCAAGTCCAGCGGCCCCGACAGATGCCAGATAGACGCCGGCCGCAAGAGCGTTGAGCGCGTGGTTGCTGCAGATGTTGGAAGTCGCCTTCTGGCGACGGATGTGCTGCTCGCGCGTTGCCATCGTGAGCACGAAGCCGGGACGGCCGTCCACGTCATTCGTGCGTCCGACGATGCGTCCGGGCATGGCACGCAAGAACTCCTCACGACAGGCGAACAGACCCAGCCCGGGACCGCCGAACGACATCACGTTCCCGAGAGGCTGGCCTTCGCCCACCACGATATCTGCGCCGAACGCGCCGGGCGCCTCGATCACTCCCAGCAGTATCGGATTGGCCGAGACGACCAGCAGCGCCCCGGCATCATGAGCGATGCGAGCGATCGCCGCCAGGTCCTCTATGTTGCCGTAGAAGTTGGGCGAGCTCACGAGTACCGCAGCGGTCCCGTCGCCTACGGACGCAGCCAGCGCGGTCAGATCGACCGTGCCGCCGCTCGCGGGGGTCTCGACGACCTCGTAGGAACCCGCGTGGGAGTAGGTTGCAAGCGTCTCTCGCCACTCGGGGTGCACGGTGCCGGCGACCACGAACGAACGCCGCTTCTTGACCCGGGCGGCCATCAGGGCGGCCTCCACCATCGCGGTCGCCCCGTCGTAGAGCGACGCGTTGGCTACATCCATTCCGGTCAGCGAGCAGACCATCGTCTGGAACTCGTAGATCGCCTGGAGCGTTCCCTGGCTCACCTCGGGCTGATACGGCGTGTACGCGGTGAAGAACTCGGGTTTGGAGAGCACGGCATCGACCATGGCGGGGACATAGTGGTCGTAGCAGCCACCGCCGAGAAACGACACCAGGTTGCCCGCGTGCTTGTTGCGGCCCGCAAGGTCTTCGAGGTGCGCGGAGAGCTCAAGCTCCCCCATGCCACCCGCGATGTCTAGCGAGTCGTTGAAGCGGACATCTGCCGGGATGACGTCGAAAAGAGCGTCGGCGCTTTGAGCGCCGACGGTTTCGAGCATCTCATCCCGCTCAGTACAGGAGACGGGTATGAAGCGCATGCCTCTACGCTTCCTCGGCGATGAACGCTTCGTAGCTGTCAGCATCCATGAGCGCATCCAGCTCACTGGCGTCGCTGATCGTGACCTTGACCATCCAGCCTTCGCCATACGGGTCTTCGTTCACGGTCTCGGGCGCGTCGCCCAGGCCGTCGTTGACCTCGATGATCTCACCGGTGACCGGCGCGAACAGCTCGGACACGGACTTCACTGACTCGATCTCGCCGAAGCTCTCGCCGGCGCTCAGGCTGTCGCCGACGGAAGGCAGGTCCACGTAGACGACCTCGCCAAGCTGGTCTTGCGCGAAGTGACTGATGCCGAGGATGGCGGTGTCGCCCTCCACCTTGACCCACTCGTGCTCGCGATCGTACTTCAGGTCCTTGGGATACATAGCAGAACCGCTCCTTTCACTTCGCCTTCTAGGAGGCCGAGGCGTTCAACGACGTTGTCTTTACAAACGGCGGGCGTGTCACAACAGCCGCGACGGTCTTGCGCCGTATCGCGATCTGAAGCTCCGTGCCCGGTGAAGCCAGACTGACCGGCACGTACGCCGTTGCGATCCCATGCTCCAGCGTCGGCGAGTATGTGCCGCTTGCCACCTTACCCACCTCCGTGCCCTCGTGCAACACACTGTAACCGTGCCGGGGAACGCCTTCAGAAACCGTAATGCCGACAAGCTTGCTCTGAGGGCCTGCTTCTCTGATGCGCACGATCGCTTCCCGGCCGATGAACTCGCCTTTTGACAGGCCGAGCGTCCAGCCCAGGCCTGCCGAGACGGGATCCACTCCACGGTCCATGTCAGAGCCATAGAGCGCGTAGCCCATCTCCAACCGCAACGTATCTCGGGCACCAAGCCCGCACGGCGTCACCTCGGGGAAACTGAGCAGTGCTCGCCACAGTGCTGCCGCCTGGGAGGCATGGCAAAGCACCTCGACACCGTCCTCGCCGGTGTAGCCGGTGCGGGCCACCAATGCCGGGATGGTGTCCAGGACCGCCTCGGCTATGGAGAAGCGGGCGGGCGGTTCCCAGCCTTCACCGGCAAGCTCCCCCACCACGCGCAGCGCGAGCGGCCCCTGGATGGCGATGAGCGCGGTCCTGTCAGACTCATCGGCGGCCTCGACGCCTTGCTCGGGCAGATGCGAAGTGATCCAGTCCCAGTCGGTCTCCCGGTTGGAGGCGTTCGCGATGATCAGGTACTCCAGGTCGCCGGTGTGGTAGACGATGAGGTCGTCGATGATGCCGCCGTCCGCGTCGCACATCACTGTGTACACCGCGGTACCCAGCTCGTCGATCTTGCCAAGATCGTTGGCCACGATGCGCTGAAGCGCGTCTTTGGCTTCAAACCCGAAGAAGCGGAACTCGGCCATGTGTGACACATCGAAGATGCCCACCCGCTCGCGAACCGCTTTGTGCTCCTCGATGATCCCCGCGTACTGAACCGGCATGTCCCAGCCGGCGAAATCTACCATGCGCGCACCCAAAGCGATGTGCTCCTCATACAACGGCGTGCGTTTTGCCTCGCTCATCGTTCCTCCTGTCCGCTCCTACATATAAGTGACGGGCGAGGCCTGGCTCTGTCCGCCGAAGATCCCTCGCCACGCACGTGTGACCCAGATAGTGATGCTATCCCAGACGTCGGGTTCGGCGACATCCTCAGCCGCCAGCAGCGGCACCTGGGCGAGCAGTCGCTCCCCCTGCCGGATGTTGAGCGTACCCAGCCGGTCGCCGATGTGCACGGGGGCGTCCACTGCCGAGACCACATCCACGCTCGAGGTCATCTCACCCTCGAGGTCGAACACCGGCAACGTGACCGACTCACCCACCACGGCCAGGACCGCCCGGTCAAGATAGTCGCTCACCGGTACCAGCGCCGCGCTGCTTTCCGCCGAGGAGACCGCCTGCATCCCGTAGTGAGAAAACCCCCAGTCCAGCAACCGCTTTGCCTCGGCAAAACGCTCGCTCTCGCTTGTCGCACCCAGCACGACCGCGATCAACTCGACTCCGTCCCGCTCGGCGGACGCCACCAGACAGTATCCCGCGTCGTCAGTCCAGCCGGTCTTGATACCCGTCGCACCTTCGTAGGTCCCCAGCAGCTTGTTGGAGGTCTCGATAGTGCGCTGCCCGTCCGGCCCGGGAATGCGCGTCTGTTCGAGACCCACCATCTCCCTGAAGACCGGGTCCTTCATGGCGTATGTGGCCAGAGTCGCCAGATCCGACGCGCTTGTGTAGTGCCCGGACTCATCAAGCCCGTGTGGATTCAAGAAATGGGAGTGTTCAAGACCCAGGGATGCGGCCTTCTCGTTCATCAACTCCGCAAAACCCTCCAGCGTCTTGCCCGTGTAGAGCGCCAGCGCCATCGCAGCCTCGTTAGCGGAGTGCACGAGCATCGCCGCCAGAAGCTCCCGGATGGTCAGCTGCTCACCGGCCTGGATCCCTACCGCCGATTCGCCGATACGGACCGCCTTTGCCGGCACGACGATTATCTCGTCAAGATTCTCGACATTCTCCAGGACCACGACCGCGGTCATGATCTTGGTGGTGCTTGCCATCGCGCGCTCAGCGTCATCGTCGCGAGACCACAAGACCTGCCCGTCGAAGGTGCGCAGCACACCCGAAGGGATAGCGAGGTCGGGCGCTGCGGCTGCAAGTTCAGTTGAGTCCCCTACCGCGATGGTTCCGATGATGTCGGTGTTGGCCACGGAGGCCCGTGCGGGCAGTGGCGCGAACAGCGCGGCGATCAGTACGAGTGCGACTATGCGATATGCGGATGATGAGGTGCGCGACATGTGGGTCCCGGGACGAAGACGGACGTGCTCTCAGCATTGTAGAGGAATTGACGCCCCGGGACGACCGGATGCGTACCGAATACAGACGCGAACTTCGCGGGTTGTAAAGGACATTGTTCAGTTATAATGCAGTCTGAAGGCGGATCACACATCAGGGGGAGATGCCGCATATGGTCGAAATGCGGAAGAACGTGCGCACGGACGACGGATTCACCATCGTTGAACTGCTGTTCGTGACCCTTCTCATCAGCATCCTGGCCTTGATCGCCATCGCCAGCTTCTCCGGTTCATCGGAGCGCGCCGCCGAAGCCACCTGCTTCTCTAACCAGCGCACCCTTTCCACAGCGATAACCATGTACCGATCCGATCATCAAGGTGCAGACCCGACGTCTTTTGACGATCTTCGACCATATGCGCGGGACGTAGACAAAGTGCGGTACTGCCCGCTCGATGACTCAGTGCTTCAAATGGACCTGACAACCGACCAGGTCACTTGTCCGAATCATCCGCGGTAGTCTAGCTGCGCACGACCAACGGAGGAACGAAGTGAAGTATTCGCGATTCGAGACGCTCATCCTAGCACTGGGCGGTGCGGTCATCGTCGGCAGCATGTTCGTGCCCGGAAGCGCGCTTCTCCCCCGCGAAGTGTTCGCCCAGTTCTTGATAGTAGTCGTCCTGTTCGCTGCGGCCCATTGGGGACGCAACGGTGGATTCGTTGCAGCTGTGGCGGCGACCATGGTCTACGTGATCATAAGGATCCCTCTCATGAACGAACAGGGCCTCACATCACCTGTCGTGGGCATGATCGTCACGCGCACCGTCACATACGGCGTGGTCGGCATCGTGGGTGGCGAGGTATGCGGGCGCATCAAGTACTTCCTCGCCCGGATACAGGGTAGCTCCCTGGTGGACGATTCGACCCAGGTCTACAACAGCGTGTTCTGCGGACAGGCGCTGCGTTCCGGCATAAGCGAGTTCCGCCGATACAACACACCGCTCTCCATCGTGCTGTTGAACCTGTCTCCCACACTGTTCGCCGATCTCCGACCCGGTCGCCAGCGCAATCTCCTGCGAACCGCTGCCTCCCACATGCGCAACGATGTACGACTGGTCGATGACGTGGGATATCTGGGCGACGGTGAGTTCATGCTGATACTGCCGCATACACCGCAAGAAGGCGCCAACGTGGCCGCCGACCGGGTGAAGAACAACGTAAGGGACCTGCTCGGCGCGAAGGACACTTCTGTCACCACGCGCGTCCTCTCGCTCCCGGAAGATGCGGAAGCGATGTGCGACCTGAGCCGCAGGCTCGACCCGCCCGCTACGGCACATCCCAACGACCCGTGCGAGACGGGGATCGCTGCGGATCAGGCCGAAGCAACGTCGGGCGCGTAGAGCCCGGCAGCGGAGACCACCTGCACTCCGATGGCTTCAAGCGCCTGCTGCGCCCTGGCAGGGTCGTCAACGCGGAAGATGTCGACCGCAGCGGTGCCCTTGGGCTCGACGAAGCAGTACGCGTACTCCACGTTGAGCCCCTCTGCATCAAGCGACTCCAGGACGTCTGCGAGGCCGCCCGGACGATCGGGCACCTCTACGGCGATGACCTGACTCACCGACACACCGAACCCAGCCTCCTCCAGAACCGCTACCGCGCGATCCGGTTCGTCACACAGGATGCGGACCACTCCGTACTCGGCGGTGTCTGCCACCATGAGCGCACGCATGTTGATGCCACCGTCCCCCAGTGCTCGCGTCAGCTGAGCCAAGCGGCCGGGGTTGTTCTCCAGGAACACTGAGAGTTGCTTGATCATCGCTACTCGCTCCCCTCGCCGCGCAGGTCCACGACCCGCTTCGCCTTGCCTTCAGAACGCTGGATCGACTTGGGCTCCACAAGCTTCACATCGATGCTGATAGCCAGCGCCGAGACGATCTCCGCCTTGACGCGCTTCTGCAGGCGCTCCAGAGCCTTGATCTCATCGAACGCGAAGTCGGCACCCACCTCCACGTGGACTTCCACGTGGTCGAGCGAGCCGCGCTTGGTGAGCACCACCTGATAGTGGGGCGCAACACCGGGAATCCCTGTGAGTACCTGCTCGATCTGGCTGGGGAACACGTTGACGCCCCGGATGATGAGCATGTCATCGGTGCGACCGCTGATCCGCTCTATGCGACGGAACGTGCGCCCGCAGGAGCACTCGCCGGGGATGATCCGGGAGATGTCCCGGGTCCGGTAGCGGATCACCGGGATACCCTCTTTGGTGATGGTGGTGAACACCACTTCGCCGGTCTCGCCATCCGGGACGGGCTGCAACGTGGCGGGATCCACTATCTCGACGATGAAGTGGTCCTCATTCACATGAAGGCCATGCTGGTTCTCACACTCTGATGCAACGCCCGGCCCGAGCACCTCGGACAGGCCGTAGATGTCGATGGCTTTGACGCCGAGCACATCCTCCAGTTGGAGCCGCATGTTCTCGCTCCACGGCTCAGCGCCGAAGACGCCAGCCTTGAGGGGAAGGTCGCGGATGTCTATGCCCATCTCCAGAGCGGTCTCGCCCATCAACAGGGCGTAGGACGGAGTCGCGGCAAGGACAGTCACCCCGAAATCCTTCATGACCTGCACCTGGCGTTTGGTGTTGCCGCCGGAGATAGGGATCGTGGAGCAACCCAGCCGCTCCGAGCCGTAGTGAGCGCCCAGGCCGCCGGTGAACAGGCCGTAGCCGTAAGCGATCTGAACGATGTCCTCCGGACCCGCGCCAGCGGCTGCAAACGTGCGGGCCATCAGATCGGCCCAACGGTCGATGTCCCCCGCGGTGTAGCCCACCACCGTGACCTGTCCTGTGGTCCCCGATGAAGCGTGAAGCCTCACGATGTCTTTCATGGGCACCGCGAACATCCCGTACGGGTAGCAGGCGCGCATGTCGTCTTTGACCGTGAAGGGCACAGACGCGAGGTCGGTCAAACTCTGGAGCGACGCCGGATCGAAGCCGGCCTCGTCGTATTTGGTGCGATACATCGGGACGTTCTCGTACACGCGAGTAAGGGCGGTCTTCAGACGTTCGAGCTGAAGCTCCTCCAGCCGTTGCCTCTCCATCGCTTCGTATTCAGGCTGGAACACCTAAATCCCCCTTCTGTGTCGAGTCGGATCGTTGCTACGGCGTCGACGTCGTCGTCGTCGACGTTGCGGGTTTGGTCCCTACCCGGATGACTTCTTCGGTCCCTCTGTACACGGACTTGAAGCTATCCTCTCGGACAACCGAGCCGTCCTTTGTGACGGTGCGCGTGACCGTTATGGTTCGACCCGTCACGCCGCGTTCCTCGACGACCTTCATGCCTTCAGTCATCGAATCGTCCTCTATCTCCCGCACTGCATACGGTGTGATGTTGGTCCAGTCGCCCGTCTTGTAGCTGACATCATAACCCTGATCCGTGCCGTACAGGCTGATGGTGACCGTGGAGTTGGTGTACGAGGTAGCGATAAGCACCCAGTTCTCGGTGTCGTTTTTGAACTTGAAGTCCGGCCCGCCCCACGAGACGGTCGCGTCACGACCGGTGGGATAGTGACTGATGTACTGCGAGTGATTGTGCCGCTCCACCACGGGCAGTCCCGAGAAGAACACGGTGTTGAAGATGGTCGTCCCCACCTGGCAGATACCACCGCCGAGCTGGGGTACAAGCTTGCCGTTGACGATGGCGTTGGCTTCCTGATAGCCCTTCTCGGCGGTCCGCTCACCGATGGTCCCGTTGAACGAGAACGTCTCCCCGGGTGCGAGCAAGGTACCGTCAAGCGCGTCGGTCAGCGTGTGTATGTTGTTGACGCGCGGCAGGTTGGATGCCGAGTAGTCAGTGGTGAACGTGGACAGCCTGTCTTCGATGCCCATTGCCTCGGCATCTTCTGTGGTGATCTCCGGCTCCACCCGGTGCATCTTGAGTTCGACCGTGCGCTCACCGCACGTCAGACGCGTCGTGAGCTCGGTCGCCAGGTCGGCGGCGTCCACCGCCAGACCGTCCTGGTGCGGGACGATCGTCACTTTGCCGGAAGACGCCTTGAACGAGGCGTTGGTCGCCACCTTACCGACATCGGCGACCATCGGCAGAACGGTGGCAGAGACGTCCTCGGAGGCGATGACGGCGACCAGCTGCGCGGTGGGAGTCCCCGTCTCGGGCTCCGAGCGGAAGGCGATCCACTCGCCGATCTCCTCGGCAGGCACTGTCCACTCGCTGTCCTCATAGGTCAGCGTGAGCGGTCCATCCACCATGAGCTTAGCGTCGTCCAGCGCCTGCTGAGCGGCGTCCTCGTCGATACGCGGCAGACTGGGCTCAAGCTGAAGCACCAGCACCCGGGTCTCGGAAGCGAACATCGCGAGAAGGTCCTCTCGCGCGCTCTCACGGTCGATGTCCAGACCCGTGGCAGACGGCTCAAGACGCACCGACGTGCCGTCTATCACGACAGAGGCATCGACAGCCGGCTGCGCGACGGTCGCGCTCACGGCATCGAAGAACGCCGAGAGAAGCGCGTCATCCGCAGTGATCGGCAACGGCACGACCGCATCACCGAACCATGCGCTGAGCCTGTCCCCGACCACGGCACCGAAGCTGTCCCCTCTGCCTATGGCGTAGGCCGCCTCGGCTGCTTTGGTGCTCTCTACCGTAGCTCCAACCCGCTGTGCATCCACAGGCCACTCGGCGTCGCCCACTGTCAGCGTTGCCGGCTCGGAGAGAAGGGGCTCGAACCCCTGACGAACAGCGATCGCGGCCTCGGACTGGGTCATACCGCCAACGGCGACAGTCCCCACCCTCACACCGGGATGTACTCTGCCCGCTGAGAGGAGGGTATCGACACCCACCAGCGCGCCGAGCACCAGCACCACAGCAGTGAGCACGATGATGCTCCAGCGGACCTTTGGATCCAACGTGCGGAATCGAGCCCATAGACCAGGGCGCTTCGCATCCGAAGTCGCGGTGACGGGCTCGTCTGTATGTTCGGTCGTATCAGTCATGTGAGTCTCTAGGTTCCTTCGTCTTGTCAGCTACTGCTGATCTTCGTGTATGGGAACACCGAGAGTGTACGGTCTTGGAGCCGCAACGGGAACCTCCAACTCCAAATGACTCAGCACGGTCATCGTCACACCCGGATACGCTGTGAGCGTGGCCCGGATCCCGCCGGGAAGAGCAAGCGCTTGTTCAAGGTCTGAAGAACCACCGATGGCGGCGATCTCGATCGAACGACCGATGACCGAACCGTCCACCCTGATGCCTCCGGGACTATCGGTCACACCGGAACGCGCATCGATCCTTATCGGCCCTATTGCGACCGCCTCGGCACCCGCGGAGTGCAGTTCGTTGACCAACGCTACGATGTCTTGGGCCAACAACACCCGTTCCGGATCCTCAAGCCGCACGATGACCCCGGGGCCGCTCGCAGCCTCCAGACCCGCTATCGTACGTACGCCACGCAACTCCTCTTTCGCCTTGTCCAGCAGGTCCGCTCTACCGGATTCATCCAGCTCGGCTCGGGCAAGGCTCATCTCAAGGCGCAATGCCTCCGAACGCAGAGACTCGTTGCCCACCGCAAGCTCCTGTATGACCGCGGCAAGCTCCTGATCGGTGCGACTCTCAAGCGCTGCACTCGCATTGCTCGTGCCCCGCCACTGCGCTACCAGCAAGAAGCCCACCAGAACGAAGGCGAATGCCAGGCTGGCCAGAAGACGCGCCTCGTGGAACTGGTGTTCCACCGCCTGCTCGGACTCACGAAGAACGCGCAGCGAGCCGTCTTTGAGGCGGGTGATCCTCTCTTTTGGAGTGGACTCCGGCACGGGCTACTCCCACCCTCTGCGCTGGAACATCAAACGACGGACGATTCCCAGGTTGTTGAACAACCGCACACCGAATGCGACCACCGCAGCCAGGTAGAGCTCCCGCACTCCGATCCGCTCGCCGACAAAGACGATGAAGGCGGCCATCAGAGTGTTGGAGATGAACCCGAAGACGAACACCCTATCGCTGAAGGTGCGCTCGAGCGCCGCTCTGACACCGCCCAGACACGAGTCCAGCGCAGCCAAGATGGCCACGCCCAGATACGTGATGAGCGGCGCAGGGACTCCGATGCGCAGCAGCAGCCCGGCAAGAACGCCTACCGCAAGCGCGAGGATCAGCACGAACACTTACCGTCACTCCCCTTCCACGGGCGATGCGTACTGAGGTCTGAGTCCGGCGGCATAGGCCGGTACTGAAAGGTTCGACTTCTTCTCGAGCTTGACATCAAGTCCATACTGCAGCCGGTACGCACCAAGCAGCTCGCCTGCCACCAGGTCCTCCTGGACGGCCGCGGTGAGCTTCTGGGCATCACCTATCGCCGTGACCACGTAAGGTGCGCCAAGTCGGGTCTGGTTCACCAGGATGGTCGTGCCAGCGCACCGGATGGCAGTGGTTGCAACGATGCGCTGTCCGTTGACATCCACCGCCTCAGCGCCACCGGCCAGCAGTGCATTGACCATCGCCGAGATGTCGAAATCATGGATTATGTAGCGATTGCCGTCCTCGCCAGGAGGGACCACCTTCGCGTCCGTGAGCGTCACAACAACGCCCGGGCCGGCCACATCGGTCAGACCCGCCGACTCACGGGTCAACTCGACCTCAGCTACGAAAGACTCCTGCTCCCCGGCCGCAGTGGCCGCCGAGCGCTCCAGTTGCTGAAGCTCGTCGCGCTGCGCGGCCACCTGCACGGTGAGATCCTCGCGCTGCGTTTCCATCTCAGCCACCACGGCAGCCAGATCCCCCGTGCGTGAAGAGACGTCCGCCGACGCGAGACGGGTCGTATTGAAAGCCACCGCAACCATGAGCCCAAGGATGCCGAAGACGATGATCAAAGACGATCTGAATCTGACGGGTTTGACTGGTTCCACTACGTTGCGCCCCAGGTGCGTAGTCGGCGGTTTGCTCGGGACATTCTACCTGCTCAGAGCCTAGAAGTGACACGCTGTGGCTGAAGCGTCACCTTGACTTCACTCCTCATCCGACGCTTGTCGGACGAACTCGGAATACCGCTCTGCAAGCGCGTCTGCCGCCTCGCCGCTGTCTCCCTCGACATACACGTCGACGATACTGTCCGACGCATGTGGCAAGACCAGCGCCCATCCGTGCGGCTCAAGCACGCGGACTCCCTCGGTCATCTCGACCTCATGCGTCTCTCCCAGCGCCGCCATCCGGCGCATGACCGCACCCTTCTTGTCGAAGGGGCAATGGACCGGAACGTGGCGCAGGTGGAACTCGGGCAGCGCATCGACCACCGCATCAAGATCGGTGTCGAGCTCGGTGAGCATACGCACAAGCATTCCCAGAGTCATGAGAGCATCCGGCGCGATCAGGAAACGCGGGAAGATGAACCCGCCGTTCCTTGAACCGGCGAAACCGACCGACTCCGAATGCGCCGCATTGGAGAGGGCACGCCGAGACGTACCGGTGCGGATCACCGTGCGACCGGTCTTCTCCGCGATACGCTCGATGACGCGGGACGCAGTCAGGGGGACTGCGATCCCCGCAGAACTCTTGTCAGTCTCGCACCACAACCAGACAAGCGCATGAAGGGCTGTGTCGTTGTCGAGGGTGACGCCGCGCGGCGTGACGAGGGTGACCCGCTCGGCATTCGCGTCCATCGAGAGCCCCAGGTCAGCCTGGAACACGTCCACGGTTCGAACGAGCTGCCCCATATGCGCGTTGCGTTCCACGCTGGCCACCCGCGTCTTCTCCGTATCGATGAACGGCCGGAGCGCGATGACCTCTATCCCCCATGTCGCACCGGCGACGGGCAGCACGAACGATGCCGCCGAGAGGCCCATGTCGACCACGACGGTGCACTTCTTGCAGATGGGGCCTTCGTGCATGAGCGCTTCGTTCAGGCCTGCCGTGTAGTACTCGAGGGCACGTGGCGGGTACATGATCTCTCCCACCTCGTCGAAAAACGACCTGCGGAACTCCTGGCGGAAGTAGAGACGCTCCACCTTCTTCTCGACCCATGGCGCGAGCTCGATGCCATCCCGGTCGTAGAAGTGGATCTCGAGGGACTGGGGATCTTCAGGCGACGCAGCGACATGCACTCCCCCGAGGCAGCGCGTATCGCGTGTGGTGAAGCGTGTGATCGCCGGCGATGCGACCCGGAGGTCGCGCACATTGGTCCCGGCAGAGTTCAATCCCGCGACCAACGCCCGCTTCATCATGCGGGCCGCTCGGCTTGAATCGCGCGAGACGACCACATGCGCGAGGTTGGGCAGAATGCTCCCGAACGCCTGCGCGACTCGCAATGCAAGCTCGGGAGTGATGTCGATGTTGACCAGCCCTGAAACACCGTCGGCACCGAACAACGACCTGAGACCGGTGTTCTCCCAGATGAGAGAGGACGTCACGGTAGCGCCGGACTCGATGCGCTTGTAGGGATACACCTGCACATCGTTGCCCACCACGGCCGCATGGCCGACCATCGTCTCGTCGCCTATCGTCGAACCGGGCAGCAACTTGGCGCGAGCGCGGATATCCGCCCTTCGGCAGACCACCGTCCCTTTGAGCTCCGAACCGGCGCCGATGAACGAGTCGCTCCAGATGATCGAGTGACCGAGGTCGGCATCGTAGCCGACGAGGCAGTTGTCGCCGATGATGGTGTAGTCACCCAGAACCGCCCCCCGGCGCACCTTGGTGTTCGCGCCGATGACCACCTTGTTGCCGATATGCGCCCCGGGATCCACATCCGCGCCCTTACCCACCCACACATCATTGCGCGCCTTGGCTCCCGGAACATAGATCATGGCATCGCCATCCAGGATGTCCCTGTGCACCTGCATGTAGGAATCAAGACTGCCCACGTCGCACCAGTAGCCCTCGACCACGCAACCGTAGAGCGGGAAGCCCTTCTCCATGAGGTCCGGGAACAGCTGGCTTGAGAAGTCATAGGGTTCATCGGAGGGGATGTGCTCGAAGATCATGGGGTCGAGCACGTAGATGCCTGTGTTTATGGTGTCGCTGAAGACCTGCCCCCAGGAGGGCTTCTCCAAGAAACGCTGTATGCGGCCGCTCTCGTCGGTGATGACCACCCCGAACTCGAGCGGGTCCGGGACACGCTTGAGCGCGATGGTCACCGGACCATCATGAGAGTTGTGGAAATCGATGACCTCACGCAGGTCGATGTCAGTGAGCGCGTCGCCCGAGATGACCAGGAACGGTTCGGTGAGGGCTTCTTCGGCGTTCTTCACCGAACCCGCCGTGCCAAGCGGGCTCTCCTCGATGGCGTAGGAGATCTTCACACCCCACTCGTCGCCGTCGCCGAAGTAGTCCTCGATGACCTGCGGCATGAACATCAAGGTTGCGACCACTTCATCCATGCCGTGATGCTTCACCAGACCGATGATGTGCTCCATCACCGGTTGATTGACTATGGGCACCATCGGTTTCGGACGCATACTCGTGAGCGGTCGAAGGCGGGTCCCCTCGCCCCCCGCCATGATGACTGCTTTCACACAGACTCCCTTCCCCCTAGTGAGTACGTGCGGTGATAAGCGCGCGCCTCCCCTGCCACGTATAGATGACCGCTGTGAACAGCGACAACGCCATGCCTACGTACACGAACCAGTCTCCGACGCCTATCAAGACGTCGTAGACTCCCCCGCCTATCAACAGTGTGAAACCGACAAGCAAGACAGCCGTTGTCGCCTTGCCGATGTAGATGACCGGCAACCGTATGCCGTTTCGCTCCAATATGTATGACCCGTAGAGAAGGAACACGTCCCTGAGCACCAGCACGACCGGTATCCACAGCGGAAGCCGGCCGACCAGGTAGAGCCCCACCACACCCGAGGCGAGCAGCAGTCTGTCCACCAACGGATCGATGATCTTGCCGAACTGAGTGACCGTGTTCGTCCTCCTCGCGATCTGGCCGTCGACCCAGTCGGTGGACGCCGCGATGGCGTAGAGGAACAGGGCGATCACATCCGAGCGGGACGATTCAGAGACGAGCGCGGAGAAGAAGAACGGGACAAGCAGTAGCCTGAGGATCGTGATGAGGTTCGCCACGGAGTAAACGCCCTCGTGGACGACCTCCTCGGATGGTTCTCTCTCGCTCACCGCTCCGGGTTTGCTGCTTGTGTCTACCACCATTTCCTCCTCTTGAAGAACCACAGCATCCAAAGGACGATCGCCAACATGCCGCCCAGAACACCGAAGTAGCCGAAGCGCCACTCCAGCTCGGGCATGTATCGGAAGTTCATCCCGTAGATACCCGAGATAAGCGTCAAGGGCATAAAGATGGTCGCTATCACCGTCAGCTGCTTCATGATCAGATTCATGCGATTGCTTACCGATGATAAGTAGATATCCATAGTACCTGAAGCAACCTCGCGATAGGTGTCTACTGAGTCAGCAACTCGCGCAAGGTGATCGCCGATGTCCTGGAAGTACATGTAGGCATCGGGCGCCACGAACGCCTCAAGCCGCGCCAGGCCGCGAAGAGCGTCCCGCTCGGGTCCTACCACCTTGTGTAGCTGGACAAGAGCGCGCTTGGCGCCGTAGAGGCGCTCCAGCTGCTCGCTCCCGGCATCCACCAGCATGAGGTCCTCGATCTCCTCCAGGTCATCAGCGAGTGAGTCCACAAGGGGGAACATGGAATCCACCATGAGGTCCAGGATGCTGTGCAGCGTCCACTCGACTCCTCGCTCAAGATACTCCTGCACATGAGCGCCCACCTTGTCGACCGGGGCCAGTCGATCCCTGTGCACCGTGATGAGATGCTCCCGCCCAAGGAATACATCCAGCTCGGTGGAGATGATGCCCGTGCCATCGGGTAGCGACGGCAGCATCCAGATCAGAAACGTCGAGTCCTCGTAGACGTCGAGCTTGGGACGCTGCGGGAAGTGGAGACAGTCTTCGATGGCGAGCGGATGCAGTGGCAGAAACCCGGCGATGGCGTTCAATGTCGCCTCGTCGGCGTCCAGCACATCCACCCAGACAGGCTGGTGACACGCTCCCGCAAGATCATCCAGACCGCCGGTCTGCAGCTTGCCATCGCATAACCATCGAATCAGGACTTCGGCCATCTCATCCCCCGATGTCAACCGAACAGGCTGGTCTCAAGCATAGCGAATGACACGGGGTTACGGTGGGTCTTTCGAACCCCACATACGTTAGTGCCGACCGTGGTGATGGTACGATGCTCTCATCGGCAGATCAGCGCGTATCGCGCTTGAGGGATGGAGAGCGCCATGGGACCAGGAACCACCACGGGGCGTTCATTCGCCGTCATCACTGACAGCACCTCCGACATCACGCCGCAGCTCGCCGAAGAGCACGCTATCACCGTGGTCCCGCTCACGTTCGAGATCGACGGCGAGAAGCACGTCGACGGCACGCTCACGCAAGCCGAGTTCTTCGAGCGCATGAACGCGGCTGCCGATCTACCCACGACCTCACAGCCCAGCGTGGGCGCGTTCACAGACGCCTACAACCGCGCGCTTGAGAGCGCGAGCGAGGTCGTCTCGATCCATATCTCCTCCAAGCTGTCCGGGACGGTGCAAGCCGCGCGTATCGCCGCCGAGCAGTTCATGGGCAAAGTCCACGTCTTCGACTCGCGCAACCTGTCGTGGGGGCTGGCCTGGCAGGTCATGGATGCGACTAGAGCGGCAGCAGAGGGGCTGAGCGCGACAGCGACCGTGCCACGGCTTGAGAAGACGCGTGAGGAAGTGAAGCTGCTCGTTGGCGTCGACTCGCTTGAGAATCTGCGCAAGGGCGGGCGGATCGGCGCGGTGTCCTCGCTGCTGGGTTCACTCCTCAACCTGAAGATCACGCTCACCGTGGACGGAGAAGGCGCATTCGCTCCTCTCGGCAGAAGCAGAGGCGAGAAAGCCGCACTTGAGTACACCATGGACTGGATCACCAAGCAGATGGGCACCGCAACCAAGGCCAGGTTCGCTGTAGGGCACGGGCTCACCGCTGAGCGGGCGAACCGGATCGCCGAGAGCATCAAGCAGCGCTGGGACGTCTCCCAGATGGTCGTGTATGAGGCCGGTCCGGTCATCGCCACTCACACCGGAACCGTCTGGGGAGTAGCCGTCTGGCCCGAGAGGTAGCGCGAGTCCCCTCCCCGCGATGCTGTGTCCGTATTCACCGACTCTGTGAGGATCGAGGTTCACCGAGTGGCGTATCTGCTTGGATCCGAGAACGTCCATCTTGAATACCCGACGAAGAAGGTCTTCGACTCGGTGACTCTTGGGATCGACGACGGCGACCGCATCGGCATCGTCGGTGGAAACGGCGATGGCAAGTCAACCCTCCTCTCGCTGCTTGCGGGCACGGTAGAACCCGATGCCGGCCGCATCATCCGTCGTGGCGGAACCACCATCCAGATGCTCGGGCAGACCGATACCCTCGATCCGGCGCAGACCGTCGCCCACACGGTGGTGGGAGACGTACCCGAGTACACGTGGGCATCGGACGCAAAGACCAGAAGCATCATTCGCGGCCTCATCGCGGACATTCCGTGGGAAGGCAAGATCAGTGAGCTCTCCGGCGGGCAGCGGCGTCGCGTGGATCTTGCCCGTGTGTTGATCACGGAGTCCGATGTGCTCATGCTCGACGAGCCCACCAACCATCTGGACGTCCACGCGATCGCCTGGCTAGCCGACCACCTCAAGAGCCGATGGCCGAAGAAGGCCGGCGCCTTGCTTGTTGTCACCCATGACCGCTGGTTCCTAGACGAGGTCTGCCTTGGGATGTGGGAGGTCCACCATGGACGGGTGGACCAGTTCGCAGGCGGCTACTCGGCATATGTGCTCCAACGTGTAGAGCGCGCGGAAGCGGCAAAGACGGCCGAACAGAAGCGCAGGAACATCATGCGCAAGGAGCTTGCATGGCTCTCGCGCGGTGCCCAGGCCCGATCCACCAAACCGAAGTTCCGCGTCGAGGCCGCGCACGCACTCATCGATAACGAACCGCCCGTTCGCGATTCCCTCGAACTCAAACGGACTGCGATGTCCCGGCTTGGCAAACAAGTGATCGACCTCGTGAACATCACCGAGCGTTTCGGCGAGAAGACCGTCATCGACAACCTGACGTGGCTTATCGGCCCCGGCGACAGGTTCGGCATCCTCGGTGAGAACGGGTCGGGGAAAACGACGCTACTGAACATCATCAAAGGCTCGCTGCAGCCGACATCGGGTCATGTGAAGATCGGCAAGACCGTCAAGTTCGCCTTCCTGTCACAACACCTGAGCGAGTTGAACGAGCTGGGCGACTCCCGCGTGCGCGAGGTCCTTTCGCGGTACAACACGCGCTATGAGTTCGACGGCAAAGAAATGACGCCGGCACAGCTCCTGGAACGCCTGGGATTCGATGCCGCGCAGCTCTCCTCGGCAGTGTCAGATCTCTCCGGCGGACAGAAGCGCCGCCTCCAGCTGATGCTCATCTTGCTGGACAAGCCTAACGTGCTCATCTTGGACGAGCCGGACAACGACCTGGATATCGACATGCTCGCGGTCGTGGAGAGTCTTCTGGACACGTGGCCCGGCACGCTGCTGCTGATCACGCATGACCGGCACCTGATGGAGCGCGTCACCGACGACCAGTTCGCCCTGCTCGACGGGAAGATCCGCCATGTCCCGGGTGGCGTCGACGAGTATCTGCGGCTCTTAGATGCGCGCAGCGCCGAAGACACGCAGGTTGAGCCTGCGAAGCAGCGGGAGAAAACCAGCGGGTCAGGTTCCGACCAGGATGAAGGGCGCGGATCGGGCTTGTCGGGAGCGGAAGAACACAGCCTGAAAAAGGAGATCGCATCCACAGAACGCAAGCTGCACACGCTGGGCAAGAAGGCCGATGCCATCCGCCAGGAGATGCACGACGTCGATCCTACCGACTACGTGGCTTTGGGCGATGTCCAGAAACGCATCCAGGCCATGGAGCGACAGATATCCGACCTTGAAGATCACTGGGTGCATCTGTCCGAGAAGCTCTCCTGACGCTCCCTGTCCCCCGGCGAGCTGTGACCTACGACGTCGTAGCGGTAGGAGGCGACGACGGAGTAGCCCTGGGTCATCGCCACGACGTTGCCGAGCGCGTCGGTGTGATAGGCATACGTCACACTGCTCGCGCCTGATGTCACCTTGAGCGCGAGCGGCGCGCGGTCAGGCCCCCACACGTAGGTGTAGCGGGTGTTGTCGCTGTCGAGCTCTGCCGCCAGCTGCTGGCCGTCCCACACACTCTTGGTCCACGCCACCGGCGCACCAGAAGCCTCCACGGACTTGTACTCGCGCACGCCGGTGATGCCGCAGGCGTAGGTGATCGTGGTGTCCTGGCTCACCACGGAGGTGAGGTGCCCGAGCGCGTCCCAGGTGTAGGCGGCGCTCTCCTGCCCGCGTGTCACGCTCGTCCTACGGCCGTAGCGCCGAGTCGGATACCGCATACCGCCGAGTGGACCCGCCGCTTGCGGCCGTCTGGCGGTGTGCGCGAGAGTGCGTTGACCCGCGGTCCGCGTCCATCCGCGTGAGCTGCAACTCTCGTCAAAGACATTGAACACTACTCGTCACGATCATCTCGTGGCGGAAAGACCATGCTTCTGGACCGACGTGTGGCAACCAACAGTATCGGACCCAAGAAGAACACGAGGAAGGCAGCGAGGAGTAGCACCACGCCAACCTCAGGCCCCTGCGTGATTACCATAGCCGCAAAGCCAGCAGTGAGCGCCGCAAACATCAGCCAAGCAGATCGGTTGGCCCAGGCTTCCTGCAAGTCCGAGTACTCCTGCGAACTCAAGCGATTCCTTCCATGGATCACTCTCATCGCATCGCGGTACATCCATATCACCACCGGCAACATCACCAGAAAGCCGAGGGCAATCGTGTGCGAATCCCCCATAGTCTGCCACCTCTCACCTTGGTCGATACATCGAGTTTGCCGGCGCGCCCATTGCCTCGGATCCAATCATCATCACGTCGGTACTCCAAGTTGCGGCTGTCCAGCAGCTGGCACCGGGAATCACCCCAACAGCTGCAACGCCTAGATCCATTATGGAAGCGTTGCCCGCAATCAACTGACCCCCCGTGTACAGTACGTTGACTCCATCGAGAAGCCACCCCGCGCTGACGAAGAACGCGCCGCCTCCAACAGTCTCGGCAGTAGCCAGAGCAAGAACGTCACAAGTGGCGCCGGCAGTCGCTAACGCGAAAGCAGTTCCATCCGCGGCTGGGTGTGTCCTCTGCAGAGACAACCGTGTCTCCCAGGCAGTCCTCTTTGCTTCCAGGAGCGCCGTGTGTTCGGCGGCAGCCGCATCACACGCGACACGCAGGTCGCGTCTCCACTCCTCGAACTCTAGATCGCTCTGGATCTTCCATGCCTGATGCCTCGCTGACGCCCTCTGCTTCGCATTGAAGGCATACGCGCTGCTCTTGCTCCAGCCATGGGCGATCAGCTGCACCGCCAACGTCCCGTTCTCGACGCTCCGGGGATTGAAGCTGCCTCCGCCACCCGCCGCATGCCGCGCGCCATCAGGATCCACCAGATCCACCGGATCCCCCACGCAGTACGCGTACCGATTGAGCGTGAGCGGGTCTCCCGCACTCGGCGCTGCAGGGTCGGGACTCAAGAACCGCATCGTGTCCGGGTCGTAGTAGCGGGCGGGCAGGTAGTAGTGCCCGGTCTCGGCATCGTAGTAGTAGGAGCGGTAGCGCAGCGGGTTGCGCGCCGCTATCGCGTCCCCGTCCTCACAGATGAGCGCGCCATAGGGGTCGTAGGCGTAGCGAGCGACCTCAACGCCGGCCCCGTCGGTCATGCCGATGACCGATACGCCGTGGTCGAGCTGGTAGGCGTAGGTCGAGGTGGTGCCGTCCGACTCGGTCACGAGCAGCTGCAGCGGCATCGAGTCAGGGCCGTAGAGGTAGTCGTATCGGGTGTCGGTGCCCTCGTCGTATTCGGTCGCAAGCTGCATGCCCGTCCACACCGAGTAGGTGGTGGTCTCGGTGCAGCCTGTGCCCACGACCTTCATCTCGCGCATGCCGTCGATGCCGTAGCCGTAGGTGGCGTTCATGCTAGCGCCGATGCTCACCTGGGAGAGCTGGCTCCTGCGTGGCCTTCGCCGCTCCGGGTACCTGACATCGCCGAGACGACCCGCGGTCCGCGGCCTCCTCTCGGCATATGTGCGCGCAAGCTGCACCGATCCCCTCCCCTGGATGATGCTTCCATGCTAGCAGCCTCCCGCAGAAGGCCCGCCTCCCTTCTGTGGGAAGCAGGCCTTCGTCACGTTCTATCTGGCGGAGATGGTTCGAGGAGCACACGGATCAGGTCACGGCTTAGAAGACTCCATTGTGAATCAGTATCTGGACCACCACAATCGCTACACAGCCGAACACAGCCCAGAACAGCAGCAACCGCAGCTCATCGGTATGCCTCTCAGACGCATCAGTCTCCTCAAGGTACTCTTCCCACTGACGCTTGATGGTACGAGACTGCTTCAGGCGCGACCTGAGCAGGATTATAAAGCCGACGGTAGCGAGCGCCCATCCATTGCCCGCAGCGTGGTATCCAATCACATACATCACTGCAGAAGCAATGGCCGAGGAAGCCACGTACCAACCCTGGGAGAGCCACCCTTGTCGAGACAGCGAAAGACGATCGCGCTCCACGTAACGAAGGACGAAACCTACGGCCAATTGACCGAACAGGATGAGGATGAGGGCCGTGTAGTTCATTGATGCGCATCCAATCTCTCTGCAGGTCCTCTACCAGTCGTACCCGGCTACAGGTGCCGAGGACGGGACCGCAAGCATCGAGTATCCGACACGCCAGGCAACACCAGTACCGTATCTGGGTGCATCAGCGAACAGGCTGGAGGCACACTGGTTGCCGGCAGCTATCGCCCTGGAGCCAACACATATTAGCACCGTATCGACGGCAAACTCCGTGTCACTATAGTCGGGGTCACACGTGCTCCGAATCCCCACCGATATGAGGCCTGCGGCTGTCACAAAGTCTCCGGCAACAGCTAGAGCAGGCGCTGCTGCTCCGCCAGTACCATAGATCAATACGCCAGCGCCGAAGACGGCAGCTGACGCACTCACCGCCTTCTGCAGCGCCTCCGCATCAATGGCCGCCCCCGATCGATTATAGTCTGGGTCGTTCTCATTCAAGTAGGTGTTGTGGTCAAGAAGCGCTTGGTACCACTTGTAGGCGACCGACACCAATGAGCCGCCCCCCCTCTTCCACCCCACCCATGCGTGCCTGATCGCGCGGCCAGTGTCCTCATCGTGCGCAGCCTTCGATTGCTCATGAGACTGCTCGTAGTAGTAGCTCCACTCACCTGCCTCCACGTCCGTGATTGCCCCCGTCGGATCACTCAGGTTCACCGGATCCCCCACGCAGTACGCATACCGGTTGAGCGTCAGCGGATCTCCTGCGCTCGGCGCTGCGGGATCAGCGGAGAGGAACCGCATCGTGTCCGGGTCGTAGTAGCGGGCGGGCAGGTAGTAGTGCCCGGTCTCGGCATCGTAGTAGTAGGAGCGGTAGCGCAGCGGGTTGCGCGCCGCTATCGCGTCCCCGTCCTGGTAGATGAGCGCGCCGTAGGGGTCGTAGGCGTAACGCGCGACCTCCGCGCCGTCCTCATCGGTCATGCCGATGACCGATCCGCCGTGGTCGAGCTGGTAGGCGAAAGTCGACGTCGCGCCATCCGACTCGGTCACGAGCAGCTCGAGCGGCATCGAGTCGGGACCGTAGAGGTAGTCGTAGCGGGTGTTCGTGGCCACGTCGTATTCGGTCGTAAGCTGCATGCCCGACCACACCGAGTAGGTGGTGGTCTCGGTGCTGCCCGTGCCCACGACCTTCATCTCGCGGATGCCGTCGATGCCGTAGCCGTAGGTGGCACTCATGCTCGCACCGATGCTCACCTGAGAGAGCTGACCAAGATCGTTCCATTCGTAGCCAGCGGTGGTAGTGCCGTCGCTTGATGCGATGCAGCGACCGAACTCGTCGTAGTCATACAAGGTGACCTGCGCATCCACCGTCGCAGTAGTGAGCTGGTTGGCTTCGTTGTAGCCGTAGACGGTCGTCGCACCATCCCGCGTCTTAGAGGCGACGTTACCGGCAAGATCATGAGTATAGCTTCCGGTCTCGACACTCGCCCCTGCGGTGTGGCCCCAGGAAGAGAGCCTTCCGACAGCATCGTATGAGAATACGTCTTCCCAGTCGGTTCCGGAGGTGAAGTCGACCTCGCTTGAGGCGATGCGCTCCCAGCCGTCATGGGCGACGGCCTCGGACGCCCACAGCTTCTGGTCCCCACTCCCGTCGATGCTCGAGAGTTGGATCGATGTCAACCGATGGGCCGAGTCATACGAGCGCATCTGGGATCCGAGCCCACCACCCGTGCGCACGAGTGCTCCGAAAAGGTCGAAGGTGAAGTACCACTTGCGGTCGCTTCCCGAAAGCCTGGTCGTCTGCAACTCGTTGGTCTTCGCGAAGACATTCTCGATTGAGGTCGTATCCCCGAAGGCGGTCCACGACGAGGTGAGAGGCAAATCGGTCTCGAGGCGCGAGCATCTGCGCATAGATCCCCCTCAGTAGACATGCATCCGCCCCTGCGAGGGTCCCCCTCCTCGTAAGCGCGACCAATCAGCATCGACCGACTGGCAATAAATCCCTGTCTATACTTACCACAACGTTTTGTGAGTGCGCAAACGCCTCCTGGACTGTCAAGGCAACACGATGCCGCCGACACGTCTTGCGTCCGACGGCATCTAGGGATCGACCATGTCGTCCAGCCTCCTACACGAGGTAAGCAACCAACCACGGGGTCACAGTGTTCATCCAGAACCCGAAGTAGGCGGCAACAGACGCCTGGGTGCACTCCGGCTGGTGGGCCCCACCCAGAAAAGGCCAAGGCCTACTCGCGGAGTACGCGGTTCTTGACCACAGAATGACCATATTGGCCCCATGACAGGATGCGTTTGCTGCACGCGTTGCTACACTCCCCTGAGAAACGAGTGAGAGGCCGGTTCTCGGTTTCCCGGAACACGGCCTCTCACCTGCAAGTTCTAATGGTCGGGCTGACAGGATTTGAACCTGCGACCCCTTGACCCCCAGTCAAGTGCGCTACCAAACTGCGCTACAGCCCGACGTGCTACCGCGTGGGCAGCGAGTAACCATACTAAGGCTCTATGCGCGGGGGTTCAAGTCGCATCAGCCTATCATCTTCAGCAAATATGGATACGGGTTCACCGCACCGGACATATCGATCTGAAAGTGAAGGTGCGGCGCGCTGGCGCTGGCATTGCCGGTTGAACCTACGGTGCCGATGACATCGCCGGCTTTCACGGCACCGGAAGCGACATCTATGCTCTGCAGATGCGCGTAGTAGTAACGCGTACCGTCCTCTGCAGTCAGCCATATGGTGTTGCCACCCAGACTGTTGGTGCCGGACCGCACGGTGCCGTCTTTCACGGCGACCACAGGCGTGCCGGCTGCAGCCATGATGTCAGTCCCCTTGTGGCTTCTACCACCACTACGGGCGTAGCCCCAGCTATCGATGTAGCTGTTCTCTCCGGCTACGGGGAAGATGCCATACTCCTCGATGGCTGCGGCACGTGCGGCGGCCTCGGCGGCTGCCTTCTCGGCAGCGATTCGTTCGGCCTCGCGCTCCTCGGCCTGTTCCAGGATCGTGCGCGCATACTCCGCGTCCTCGGCAAGGACCTCGGCTATGAGCGATGCAGATGCAAGCTCATCAGCTGCGGCGTCCCTGCGTTCCTGGAGCTCGGTGAGCTGCAGACCCGCTGCCACTATCGCCCCCGCCTCAATGGCGTACGGCTCATAGACCGGCGCAAGATAGACCTTCACAAGGTCCACTGCTATCTGGGTGATGCCCTCTGGCTGAAGTCCCTCAGCAATGGCGATACGCGCATCAAGAACGGCGATATCCGTCTCCAGCTCGGCGATACGTTGATCGACGGTGATAACGGCGGACTCCGCACGCTCCAGGCGTGCTTCCGCGTCAGTGACGGTGGTGAGCAACAGCGGTTCGACCTCTACTGCATACGCGCTGGCTGGCAACGCGATGGCGGCTGCTGTCAGCACCGCCGCGATGGTAGGCGCGATGCGCCATTTCGTCTTACTCATAAGCCTCCGTGGCCGGGTTCATTGCCGCCCAAAACCCGTCCGCAAACCGGCTCGGGCGATGGGCACGGGAATCACACTACGCAAGTGCGATGCCAAACCCGCGGAGCAGATGTGGAGATGCCGTGAGGCTGTGAGCAGCGCTTTAGTCCTTGCGACCGCCGCGATAGATCACTACGTCGATGTCTTCGATGGTCATCAGCCCGTCGCCGAACATGGCCGAGAAGACCGCTGTCAGCGCTGTGATCCGGGACTCGACGTCGATCACCTGGACGACAACGGGAAGATCGGATGACATGCGCAGAAGATGCTCGGCGTGGATCACGCTGGTGGCACCGAACCCTTCGATCCCGCGAAGGACCGTGGCACCGGCGCAGCCCGCGATGCGCGCCTGATCGACAAGCGCGGTATACAGCGGCTTGCCGTCGTATTGTTCGCTCTCACTCACATAGACCGACAGGCGCTTGGCCTTGCCGTCGAGTTTGATGGGGGGAACCATGACTCTCATCCTCTCTTTGCTTCAAGGAGCGCGGCGACCCTATCCAGAAGGTCCCGCGCGATAGCCGACTTGCCAAGCACCGGAGACTCATCCACAGCAGCGCCGGTCACGAAGTACACCTTGTTGTGATCCGTGCCGAAGCCCATCGAGGGGTCGGACACATCGTTTGCCACGATGACATCAGCGTGTTTGGCCGCGAGCTTGCCCTGAGCGTTGGCGATCACGTCGGTAGTCTCGGCAGCAAAACCGACCAGGATCGCTCCCGAATCCATCCCGCCAAGCTCAGCGAGGATATCGGGGTTGCGCTCAAGTCCGATGGATGCGGGCGCGTCTGTCTTCTTGATCTTCTCGGCAGACATGGCCGCCGGACGGAAATCGGCCACCGCGGCTGTCATGATGGCGACGTCAGCGCTGCTGAAACGAGCGAGGACAGCGGCGCGCATCTGCAGAGCGGTCTGGACACGGACGACCTCGCAACCGAACGGGTCCGGCAGCGAGACGGGGCCGGTCACGAGCGAGACGCGCGCACCGCGACGGGCGGCCTCCTCGGCGATAGCGAATCCTGTCTTGCCCGAGGAGTGATTGCCGATGAAGCGCACCGGGTCGATGGGCTCTTGCGTACCCCCCGCGGTCACCAGGACATGTGCACCCGCAAGGTCCCGGCAGCGATGTGCCTCCACCTCGATGACATCCGCGATGGCGTTGACGTCGGCTAGGCGTCCCTCCCCCACATCGCCGCAGGCGAGTTCACCGGTACCGGGCTCGACGAAGACCGCTCCGCGCGTGCGGAGCGTCTCGACGTTGCGCCGGGTGGTCTCCTTGCGCCACATGTGGGTGTTCATGGCCGGAGCGATCACGAGCGGCGCCTCGGTTGCAAGCGCCGTGGTGGTGAGCATATCGTCGGCGCGACCCTGTGCGAGCTTGGCGATCACGTTGGCGGTGCAGGGCACGATGGCGAAGACGTCGGCCTCCTCGGCAAGTGAGATGTGATGCACTTTGCTGTGAGGCTCATCGGCCCACAAAGAGACAGCCACGGGTTCGCCGGTAAGGGTACGGAATGTGAGCGGCGTGACGAAGCGCGTTGCGGCCTCGGTCATGACGACCTTCACGCAAAAGCCGCTCTTCTGCAGTCGCCTGACGAGCTCGCAGCTCTTGTATGCGCCGATACCGCCGGTGATACCGACGACGATCACTGGTTTTCCGCGTGCCATGACTCCTCCTTAAGGCACACCAGAGTACACCTGAAAGCCTATCATGTCGCGTGCATACACCGCCGCTACGTGCGACGATTGGGAAGGTACCTAGGGGACAGGCAAGCGAACGAGGAGGACACCGATGTCAGAGGGGAAGGACCGCCGCGGGCGGGAACTGCGTGTGAAGATCGGGGGCGAGGCCGGATTCGGCATCAAGTCGGCGGGACAGACGCTGGCCCGCGTGTTCATGGACGCCGGCCTGAACATCGCCGATCTGACCGAATACCCGTCACTCATCAGAGGCGGTCACAACAACTACTTCCTGAGGGTCAGCAAAGACCCCGTCTTCAGCCACGTTGAAGAGGTCGACGTGCTGGTGGCGCTGAACCGCGAGAGCGTCGACCTGCACCTGGACGAACTTGTGGAGGGTGCGGCTGTCATCTTCGACCCCGCCGACGTCTCCACCACCGGCTGGCTGCCCTCGGGCAAGCTGCGCCCCGTCCCGGTGCCGCTCAAAGAGTTCGCACGGCAGGCCGGTGGCACGATCATGCGCAACACGGTCGCTCTGGGCGCCGTGCTGGCACTGGTGCACTTCCCGCTTGAAGGGCTGGCCGAGTCGCTGCGCGAGCAGTTCGCGCACAAGGCGCCCGAGGTCGCCGAGAGCAACATCGTCGCCGCGGCGCTGGGCTACCAGTATGTCTCGCAAAACGTCCCCGACTTCTGGCTGAAGCCGCGAGGCATCAAAGGCGCACCCAAACGGCTGCTCATCGATGGCAACGAGGCCATCGGCCTTGGTGCGCTGGCGGCCGGTATCGGCTTTTACGCCGCATACCCCATGACGCCCGCGTCCTCCATCCTGCACTTCATGGCCAAGCACGAGCGCGACCACGGAGTGGTGATCAAGCACACCGAGGACGAGCTTGCGGCCATGAACATGGTGGTAGGCGCATCGTTTGCCGGCGCACGCGCTATGTGTGCGACCTCCGGCGGCGGCTTCGCGCTGATGAACGAAGCGCTGGGCATGGCCGGTGTGAGCGAGTCCGCCGTGGTAGTGGGCGTGATCACCCGCCCGGGCCCCGCAACGGGACTGCCGACCTGGACCGAGCAGTCCGATCTGCGCTACGTCATCCACGCCGCGCAGGGCGAGTTCCCGCGCGTGGTGCTGGCGCCGGGCGACCAGGCCGAGAGCTTCGAGCTTGCCTGGAAGGCGTTCAACCTCGCCGATCAGCTGCAGACACCGGTCATCATCCTGGGCGACAGTTACCTCTCGGACAATCGCCGTTCTATCCCCTACCCCGACCTGGACGCCATCACCGTGGACCGCGGCAAGCTGGTGACCGAGGGCGATGTGGCGCAGCACCCCGAGGCGCTGGGCGAGAACGGCGAGTACCTGCGCTTCAAGCTCACCGAGGACGGCGTCTCGACGCGCGTGCTCCCCGGCGTTGAGGGCGCGCTGCAGCTGGGCAACTCCTACGAACATGACGAGTACGGATACGGGCAGCTTGGTGAACCCGCCCAGACCCGTATCGCGCAGAACGAGAAGCGCATGCGCAAGCTCGATCTAGCGCGGACTCTGGTGCCGGGCCCCAACTACTTTGGCGTGGCGCCCGCGGACGCAGACATCTCGGTGCTGTGCTGGGGGTCGACCGTGGGCCCGCTGCGCGAAGCGGTGCTGTGGCTTGCCGAGGAGGGCGTGGCCGTGGCGATCATGCAGGTCGTCACGATGTGGCCTTTCCCCGCGCTTGAAGTGGCGGACTTCATCGGCGACGCGAAGCGCACCATGATCGTGGAGGGCAACTTCACCGGCCAACTTCAAGGGCTGGTGAGCGAGCAGTGCCTGCTGGACGTCGACCACTCGCTTCACCGCTACGACGGAAGGCAGTTCTCGCCGGAACGCATCGTCGCGGGGATCAAGGAGGTGCTTGCAGATGCCTAAGGTAGCTGACTTCGAGACCGCACTCGCCCCCACCTGGTGTCCCGGCTGCGGCAATCATGCGATGTGGCGCGCGCTCAAAGAGACGCTCGAGGAACTCGAACTCCCGTGGACCGACTTCGCGATGGTATGGGGCATCGGCTGCCACGGCAACGGTGCGGACTTCTTCCGATGCCAGGGCTTCCACAGCCTGCACGGCCGCGCGCTCCCCGTGGCGACCGGCATCGCGCTCTCCAACCCCGACCTCAAGGTCATCGTGGAGATGGGTGACGGCGACGGCTACGGCATCGGCGGCAACCACTTCATCCACTCGGTGCGCCGCAACATAGACATGACCGCCATCTTCCACAACAACCAGATCTACGGGCTGACCACCGGGCAGGCCTCCCCCACCAGCGACCAGTTCATGAAGACGCCATCCACTCCCGGCGGTGTCATCGAGGAGCCGGTGAACCCGGTAGGCGTGGCGGTGGCCCAGGGCGCGACGTTCGTCGCCCGCGGTTTTGCCGGCGACATCCCCCACCTCAAGGAGCTCTACAAGGCCGCCATCCAGCATGAGGGCTTCGCTGTCGTGGACGTGTTCCAGCCCTGCGTGACGTGGAACAAGATGAACACCTTCAAGTGGTTCAGGGACCGCGTCTACAAGCTTGAAGAGCTGGAGGGCTACGACGTCACCGACCGCACGATGGCGTTTGAGACGTCGATGAAGACGTTCCATGAACTCACCTGCGCACCGGACGAGTGCAAGGTGCCTATCGGCATCTTCTATCGCGAGGAAGGCGCCGCAACATACCAAGACGACCTGCCACAACTCAAAGCGCCGCTCTACAAACTTGCCGAAAAGCCCCGCGACATCTCCAAGACGCTTGAGTCCTACGGCGGCTAGCGGCTAGACGAACATCTCCCACCACGCCCGCAGCCGGCGGGCGTGGTGGCCCGGCACCAAGACGATGTGGTTGCCCAGCGGCTCATGCAAGAGCTCGCTCACATGACCGCTGCTCAGACGGATCTGAGCCTGGGTACGACAGAGGTTCTCGGCATCGCCTGTTCGCTCGATATCGCCCTGCGCAAGCCAGAGTCGCTCCATGCGGGTGCCACCGATGCGCAGCAGCGTCACGGGACCAAGGGGCAGCTCGCCTTGGATGCCCACACCCTGACCGGACTCGAAGTGACTGCGCAGGCGATAGCTCTCCACTATCTTGCGCGGCACCGTGCAGTGAGCGAGCCATAGCGTGTTCGCGTCCTCGTCCAGCTGGGCGGGATTGGCCATCCACGGTATCTCGCCGAGAAGTGCGTGTACCCACAGCAGTCCCACCGTGCTCACCAGGTCGCCTTCGCAACCGGCGATGAAGCCCTCGTCAGTGAGTTCGGCCAGACCGAAGCAGCCGGTCGTCTCAAGGTTCAGCACAAGGTCGAAACAGCGGACGGTGAGCGCGTCGAGAGCATACTCGTCCACCAGAGTACGGAGCGCAGCGTGCACGCGCGCCACGTCAGCGAGCTCGGTCTTGCTCGGCTCGACAACGTCCGTGGCGCCCTCCGCAAGAGAGACGACCGCTTCAGCCACGTCAGCGCAGGATATCGCCTCCATGCGCGAGGTCAGCTCCGCGATGGAGATGGGAACCACTGACGGGCCCCACGCATCTTCCACCACGTCCGCGTCCGGTGAACTCGCCACGAGCCAGTCGGAAGGATCGCCGATAAGCCCTATGCGCGAAGTGGCGAGCGTCCGCTGCGCGCGCAGGTCGCCGACCACCTCGGCGATGCGCTCGTAGCCGGAGTCGTCTTGCGGCCCGCGCAGGTAGACGATATGCCCGCGCTCGCCGTCTTGTTTCAGCCTGGCCAAGACCTCCAGCGATGCCGGTAGCGAGTTGTTGCCCGGGTGTGCGATCAAGACGACCGGCTCATCCGGTGCCGTGAGCGCGCGCCTGGCGCGCAGGTCGAGCACCACGCGCTCGGTGCCTCCGGTGGCGACCAGGTACAGCAGCGGCGCCGGCGTGTCGAGCTTCTCGGCATCGACACGCTCGCCGCCAAGCGCATTCAGGGCAGCCTCGTATGCCGACACCACGTGCTCCTCTTGCTGGGCGCCCACGTACGGCGGGACAACCGGCACGAATCCAAAACGCAAAGACATGGCTACCTCCAGGCGTAACAGCCGACCGTACTAGCTTACCCAAGCGCGAGCGCAAGGATGCGGCCGGATCTAGAGCCCCGGTATCTGCATGTAGGCGCGGAACGTCTCCACGGGGAGTTGCGAGTGCCAGTTCCCGGTGACCACCGCAACCGTGTAGATGAGCATCCACAAGACGACGACCGCGATGGGCCACACCCACCAGGGGAAGCGGAATCTGCCCAACAACCGCGGCTCCAGCGCTCCGGGGACAGGACAGGCGCGCACACAATCCTGACAGCCGTCGCACTCGGCGTGCCGGACGGATCGAAGAGTGTCCACCGCGATGGCGGCATGGCACGACCGCGCGCACTTGCCACAATCGATGCATAGGTCCGCGTCACGCACGATCGTCGTTGGAGACAACGTGCTGCATGCACCGTACACGCCGCCAAGAGGACACAGATAACGGCACCACACGTTGCCGAACAGCATCATCCCGATGAACGCGGCAGCGATGACCAGCAGGTAGACGGGGGTGAAGAAGAGCAAGATCATCTTGACGTCGACGGTGGCATAGTACGGGAGCTGCTGGAAGCTTGTGGCCTCCTGGATGCTCACGGCGGCAAGCCAGACCATGAGCGCGGCGGCGAGCACATAGCGCACAGAACGCAGCGCTACGTCCAGCCAACGGGGAGGTCGGTAGTTATCCCGGTGCAAGACCTTG
This sequence comes from Coriobacteriia bacterium, assembly GCA_041595875.1. Classification (GTDB taxonomy): domain Bacteria; phylum Actinomycetota; class Coriobacteriia; order Anaerosomatales; family Anaerosomataceae; genus UBA2279. The sequence continues at coordinate 90,933 of JBFHJN010000001.1, read as the reverse complement.
CGGCCAAGCCAGGCTGCCGCCTCCCAGACGCTTCCCACGGGGCATATCCAGCCGCAAAAGCCGCGCTTGAAGATCAGCGATGTGGCCAGCGCCCCGATGATGATCACTATGCCGGCGGGCAGTACCGGGTCGAACCAGCCGTTCTTGAGCCACAGAAAGAAGCTCATGTAGCTGCCGATGGGCAGCAGACCGGCGACCGCTTCGGGACGCTCCACGAACGGCCCCTGGCCAAGCGCCCATGCGCGGAATGCGAGCAATCGCGAACTGATGTAGACGAAGAAGAGAAAGAATCCTCCCCGCACCAGCAGCCGCGGTCCAACGTAGGAGAAGAGTTTGTCGAGAGGAGCGCGCGAGCCGCGTTTCATGCAGGTGCCTGCCTTCCATCAGGGTTGTTCGGGAGTGATCGCAGGTTGCCGGACCGACGGACACAAAGGCTGTTCTAACACCGTGCGCTTGAAGGGGTCAAGCCACGAAGCGCTCCCGTCACACACACGTCACAATGACTTCCGCTATCCTCGGCATCAGGGTTGCTTGTACGACGCAACAGACCAGCGGAGGCCAATGACCATGCGTCGGGCGCTAGCCATGATCGTCATATTCGCCGCGCTTGCGGGTGTCTCGGCATGCTCGATGCTGAGCGGTGGAAGCGTGGAACTCCCCTCCGGCGTGGTGTATCCCACCATCACTCCCGACCCGGCTGTCACGCAGGACGTAACCGTCGACTACAGCTTCAGCTTCGAGGGGAAGGAGCAGGCGGTCTCCGTGACGGTGAGCGGTGCCGTCTACGCCGGCGCTGACGTGGCCGAGAAGAGCGTCACCCGATTTGGGAACGCGCATGAGAACGACTGGATCGAGGAGTACTACCCCGCGTTCGTCAACGAACCGCACCAGGACGCCTTCTACGATGCGCTGCTTGCGCAGACACGCGCGATCAAGGCGTCCATGGGCCTGGACAGCGACCGCTATGTGGAGCTGCTGCTGACGTTCGTGCAGTCCATCGAGTACCGTACGGACCCGGTGGATCTTTCCCCCAAGTTCCCCATCGAGACGTTCGTGGAGCAGTGGGGCGATTGCGACGACAAGACGCTGCTTCTGGCCGGGTTGCTCTCGCGCGAAGGCTACGACGTGGCTGTGCTGCTGTTCGAGGCGGAGCAGCATGTCGCGCTTGGCATCCGCAGCGACATCAACGACTACCAAGGAACCGGATATGCGTTTGCCGAGACGACCTCGCCGGGGTTCGTGGGGATGGTGCCTGACGGGCTGGGTGGCGGCATCGCGCTGGTCAGCGAGCCACGCGTGTTCCGCATCGACGGCGGCACCACGCCATTCACCGCAAGCGACACCGTCGCCTTCATCATGGACCGCGACGTCCAGCTGCAGCAGCTGTCGGTAGAGCTCGGCGAGGCACTGGACACAGCTGACGCCGAACTTGCAGAGCTCAGTGCTCAGGCGAGTTCTTTGAAGGCGCAGTTGGAGGCCTATTCGGCTTCCGGGGACACCGCACGCTACAACGAACTTGTCCCCGGGTACAACGCTGCCGCGGAAGCCTACAACGCCAAGGCGGCAGAACGCAACGACCTTGCGACGCGCTACAACGACACCGTCAATGCGCGTAGCTACATCTATGATCACCTTGACGACCGTTTTGGAGTGTACCGGTACCTCAGCCAGTGACCGTGCTCTTCACTGGAGCTTCACATCTCGTTCGCTTCGCGTTCACCTCCTCTTGCAAGACTGTTGCTGCGCACTCTGTGATTTTGTGAACGAAGTCATCGAACCGGAGGTGGATGTGGCGATCGACAAAGCACCCAGAGGGCCGCGCTCAAGGGCCCGGATAGTCAGATGGATCGTGCTTGCAACGGTACTGACAGCCATCACGGTCATCGGCTATCTGCACCAGGTGCTTGCCGTCAACAAACCCCAGGGCGTGGACGCGCTGTGCCCCTTCGGTGGTCTGGAGACACTCGCCTCGTTCATCACTAGCGGCGTGCTCATCCGCAAGATCGCGATGTCGAGCCTGGTGCTCCTTGGAGCCGTCTTGGGCACCGCCGTTGTGTTCCGACGCTCGTTTTGCGGGCAGCTCTGCCCGCTTGGGGCGCTTCAAGAGGGGTTTGGCGCGATCGGCCGCAAGCTGATGCGCGGCAAGCGACTGACGATGCCGAAGAGTCTGGATCGCGTGGCGCGCCTGTTCAAGTACGGCGTCTTGCTCGGATTCCTCTCCATCACGTGGGCCACGAGCACGCTGGTCATGCGCAGTTACGACCCGTGGGTGGCCTACATGCACCTGACCACGGCCGAGGTGGCCGAGTACGCCTTCGGCTTCGGTGTCCTTGCGGTGTCGATGGCGGGGTCGATGCTCTACGACCGCTTCTTCTGCAAGTACGCATGCCCCATGGGCGCCTTCCTGGGCCTCATCTCAAGGTTCAGCCTCTTCAAGATCCGCCGGAACGCCGAGACATGCATCGACTGCACACTGTGTGACAAAGCCTGTCCCGTCAACATCGAGGTCTCCTCCGCGGATGTCATCAACAGCGCAGAGTGCATCAACTGCAACGAGTGCGTGACCGCCTGTCCCGTCAAAGACACGCTGGAGATAAGCACCGCCAGTGGAACGCGCCTCTCCCCTCTCGCCATGACAGGTTCGGTGGTTGCCATCTTCACTGCAGCGATCCTGCTGGGCAGCATCACCGGCGACTTCAGCATCACGAAGCCGACGCTTGCCCAGGAGTCCGGTTCGGCGGCCGGTCAAGGCAGCGGCAACGGTGGTGGCGAAGGGTCGTTTGTGGATACCGGACTGATCCGGGGATCGACACGCTGGAACGAGATCACTGAAGCGACCGGGATACCCGCCGAGACGATCACCGACATCTTCGGGATTCCGGCAGACGACCAGTCCCGTGCGCTCAAGGACTCCACCGAGCTCTACGGCGTGTCACCGGGAGAAGCCCGCGCCTGGGTGGACCTATGGCAGACCGATCGCACCGCGGCCGAGAACTACGTGCCCGGTACGCTACTGAGCGAGGATCACGAAGAGTAGCCGGTTACAGACCGACTCCGGTGACGACCTGCTTCAGCCCCGGGCCGAGCAGGTCGTCTCGGCTTATCGCCCGTATGAACGTCTCCGCAACCATGGGATCGAACTGAATGCCCATGCCCAGGTCTATCTGCTGCAAAGCCGCAGAGACCGAGAGTGCGGCGCGATACGGTCGAGGCGACGTCATCGCGTCGAACGCCTCGCACAATGCGAGTATCCTGGACTCGATCGGTATGTCCCCTTTGCGAAGACCATCCGGATATCCGGACCCGTCCCAGTGCTCGTGGTGTGACCGCACGATACGTGCGACGTCCTCAAGCCCTGCAGCAGCGATCATCCTCTCCCCCAGGGCGGGATGCTCGTAGATGTTCTCCCATTGCCGATCGCTCAACGGCCCGGCGGTGGCGATGATCGAGTCCGATACGACGACCATCCCCAGGTCATGAAGAAGGGCGGCCTGCTCAAGCGATCGTATGCAGACATCATCCAGACCGAGCTCCCGCGCCACCATCACCGCAAGACCCGCAGTCCTTATGGAATGGTCCACCGTTCCCTCATACCGGGCATCAGTGACTATGGCGATGGTGTTCAGGCACTCTTGCGAACGCTGCCCCATCCCCCGGCCGCACTCAAGGAGCATGCCGCTGGTGGCGACGGTCTCGTCATATTCGACCACCCGGTTGCCGCCGTTCACCTCGGCCCAGCGAAGCGCAGCAGCAGCATGGCTTCCCAGTTCCTTTGCATCCCCCGCATCCTTTGGGAACTCCGAGATGCCGGCAGAAAGCGTCAGCCGGGTGTCACCGGCCGCATACCGGTGATCCAGCCCCTCGCCGATGTCAGCCACGATCCTCGATGCCTGCGCCGCACTCCGGTTCTCAAGCACCAGGGCGAACCCACCGATGCTCACCCTGAACACCGCACCAGCGCTCTCACATGACTGCGTAGCCTGGGCGGCAACCTCTCTGAGCAGCGCGATGGACTCATCCAGACCATGAACGTCGCGGAAACGATCGAAGTGATCGACGTTGATCACCGCCAGGCTCATGACAGATCCATAGCGGGCCGCATGAGCCACAGTGTCCGCCAAGACCTCTCCGTATCGCCGGTAGTCCCCCGCGCCAGTGGCGGAGTCCACACCCGCGTACGCCAAGCGCTCGCGCGCCTCCATGGCCGCGAGAAGAGAGCGGACCGCGAACAGAAGTGAGACGCCCGCGGCAAGCGAAAGCAGGGTCTCTGCGCCTACCGCAGCCGAGCCGCCGCGCACAGCCTGGAAGCCGAGGGCGAGGATGGTGGATGTGAACACCAGCGAGATGACGAGATTGGACACATATCCGCCCCCGGAGCGGGCCGCCCCCGCCGGCCCGACCATCCAACGCTCATCGGAGTCAAGGCGATAGACCGCCGCAGCGAACACGAGGAGCATGCCGGCTCCCCACATCAGGTCGACAAGGCCCGAGCCCCACGAGCTACCCTGCACCAGAGCTGCCCGTTGCGCCGGCCACAGGATCATCCCCGCGGCGAAGGCGACGAGTCCCCAGGTCAGCAGGTGCTCCCACACCCGCCACAGACGAAGCTTCGGCCCGAAGAAATGCGTGATCGTCGCAGGGAAGAGCACGACTCCGAACGCCGCGTAGACTGAACCGATGACCGCCGCCCACACCGTGTCACCGGCATCGTGGAACCACGGCGCGATGACGAAGACGTAGATCAGGACAACGGCGATGAGCAGCACGCCCGTGGCATCGACGGCCCACCTCCACACCGTGAGCCTCCGCCCCTGCCCCGGGATCAACGCCACGACCAGCGCAACGAAGAACCCGACAGCCATCAGGTCGAAGACATTCGAGATCGAAAGCGGCTCGGGCATCATGCCCCTGGCCATGACAGACCAGGTCCAGTAGACCTGGCTGACGAACACAGACGCGAACGCTGCCGCACTCAGCAGCCACAGCCTGCCCTCGGCGCCGGTAGCGCGCAGGGCAAGCCCGGCCGAAATGCCCGCCGTTGCGCATATGACGATGGCGATCAGCGACTGCTCGAGGCCGTAGGCAAGCTGCGGGTCCGTGACGAAGCTCTCGCACACAAGCAGTGCAGCGCCGACGACAACGACCACGGCGCCGACCACGTATCCGGCCAGCTTGCCGCTTCCCCACCTTCCTTGCATGGCAACCCCCTGCAACCGCCACGTTACGCCAGATGAACACTTGTTGTGGGAGAGTATAGCGCGACACACTGACACCAACTACGCGCCCCGAATCCTGTCACATCCGGGGTATATAGTGGACGGAGTGCCTGGTGGAGTCCGAAGGAGAAGCAGTGAAGACGGTCCTCATGATCATCGCTCCCGAGCAGTTCCGTGACGAAGAGTACGCGCATCCGCGCGAGGTCTTGGAGGCGCGCGGCGCAGCGGTGGTGACCGGGAGCGTGGCGCCCGGACCGTGCATGGGCAAGCTCGGCATGGTCGCACGCGCGGAGGTGGCGCTTGCCGAGGCGGACCCTGCGGACTATGACGCGGTGATCTTCGTTGGCGGCGCCGGATCCAAGATCTACTTCGACGACCACTACGCGCACGGGCTCGTCCACGCGATGCACGCTGACGGCAAGGTCGTGGCCGCTATCTGCATCGCCCCATCGGTACTGGCGCACGCCGGACTTCTCGGCGGTGTTCATGCGACCGCTTTCGCCAGCCAGGAGGACGACCTCCGGGGGCACGGCGCCATCTGGACCGGCGCTCCTGTGGAGGTAGACGGCCTGATCATCACCGGCAACGGTCCCGAGGCGGCACGCGACTTCGGCGCCGCCGTGGCCGATGCGCTCGACTTGCCCTGACCACCCCGCTGAAAGGAACCGCGCATGAAGATGTACCGCTGCCGCATCTGCGGCGAGACCTACCTTGGATACGAGGCCCCGGCCAACTGCCCGTTTTGCGGTGCGCATGAAGAGTTCATGATCATGCCCGAGGAGTACCCTGCGGGCCTGAACGATGTCCCCGTCACCGAGATGGAACGCGTCGACCTGGAGAGCTCCATCGAGCTTGAACGCGCCAACACGCGTTTCTACCTGGGGATGGCTGAGCGCAAGGACAACGACACGCTGCGCTCCGCTTACAAGCGGCTGGCCAAAGTGGAGGCCGAGCACTGCTCGGTGTTCTGCAAACTGGCGAAGGTGAGCAAGCCCGCCGACCTGATGACGCCCGGCGAGACGACCGGGTCCTGGGCGTCCGATATCGAGGAGTCACGCACCCGTGAGAACCGCGCAACGGCCCTCTACGCCGAGTTCGCGGCCAGGGCGACCAACCATCGGTTGAAAGAGGTCTGGGAAGCTGTGAGCGCTGTTGAGGCCGATCATATCGTGCTGGACGACCTCGCAAAGGGCTACGTCTAGTCTGACACCCACAAGAACTGCGGAAGGGCCCGCCGTAGCGGGCCCTTCGTGTCAGCGATGAGTCGCGGCTTGTCGCCCGCACATCACAGCTCACGTCGCTCAAAGATGAACGCTGCGCCGGCCAATGCAAGCGCGGTCGTGACGACCGTGGTCAGCGCCGGCCACAGCAGCGACGGGTCCTTATCGGCAAGATAAGAGACGGACGCTGACATCATGCCGGCCGGAGTGTAGTCCAGCGCCGGTCCCCACATGCCGAGCAGGGACAGGACCACCAGCACGAGGATGCCCAGACCCGCCGCGCCGGCCTGCGAATCCACCAGCGAAGAGAACAGCGTCATCACTCCGAGGAACAAGATGCCCAGCAGCAGGAACAAGCCCGTGCTCACCAGGAGCTGCTCAAGCGGCGCTTCACCGAACATCGCGTAGGTCATGCCCCAGACCGCCGCGGTGCCAAGAACCAGCGTGCCCGTGAGCAACGCCAGGTTCGAGACGAACTTGGCCAGGACGAAAGCGGTGCGTGTGATGGGCTTGGTGAGCACCAGTGTCGCCGTGCCGGACTTCTTCTCGCCTGACACCATTCCTCCGAAGATGATGATGGCGGCGAACAGCACGATCTGGGACAGGTTCGCTATCCACTCTGAGTAGGCTTGCAGGAAGGTCGGGTCAGGGAACTGGATGACCACGCCGGGCTGCTCGGTGGTGACGGTCTTGAGCAGCTCCGGGGTGAACTTGGTCAGGACGGGGCCGCTGACAGCGAAGAAGAGCACGATACCGGGCAGCACCCAGATGCGCCATGTCCTGAAGATCTCAGTGAACTCCTTGCGCAGAAACGTTCCAAAGCCGCCCATCACTGCTCACCTCCCACCAGGTCCACGAAGACTTCCTCAAGGCTGATCTCTCCGGCCTCCAGACGAATCAGGCCGAGGCCGCGCGCCACCACTTCGGCTGGCACCGCGACGCGCGCGGCCTCGATGTCGCTCACCGTGAGCGTGAGTCCGCGGCCGTTGGTGTGCTCCACACCGGCGCACCAGGGCGCCGCAGCGAACAGAGCTGCCAGCTCATCGGTCTGAGCGGTGACTTCCAACACAAGCTTCTGAGCGCCATAGCGCTCCTTGAGCTCACCTATCGGCGCCTGGGTGACCACCGAACCCTTGTGCAGGATGGCCACGGTATCGCAGACACGTTCGACATCCGAGAGGATATGCGTGCTGAAGAACACCGTGGTACGGCCGGCAAGCGCCGTTATCATGTCGAGCACCTCTTTGCGACCGATGGGATCGAGCGCCGAGGTGGGCTCATCCAGCATGAGGATCTTGGGCGAGTTGATAAGCGCTTGCGCCACACCCAGACGCTGCTTCATGCCGCGAGAATAGCCGCCTACCTTCTGTTTGACGCCCGTGAGGCCGGCCAGGCCGAGCAACGCCTCCACGCGCTCCTCGAGAGCGTCACCTGACAGCCCGAAAAGACCGCCCGCAAACCTCAGGAACTCGGGTGCGGTCATCCACGGGTAGAAGCCGGGGACATCCGGCAGAAAGCCGATGTCAGACCGCACATCGTTGTCCACGTCGGTCACGTCGCGACCGAGGATCCGGGCGGCCCCTGACGTGGGATCCGCCAGACCCGTGAGTATTCGCAGAGTCGTGGTCTTCCCCGCACCGTTGGGGCCCAGAAAGCCGAAGACCGAGCCCTGCGGCACCACGAGGTCCACTCCATCAAGTGCACGCGTCTTCCCGTACACCTTGGTCAGACCTGCGATCTCGATCGCAGGCACGCCTGTGGTCGTCTCGGCCATCGCTAGTCCTCCTTGGAGCCGTACAGCAGATCGGCAGCCGCCGCAGCGCGGTCCGCGGGCGCAGGACCGTCACCGGCTCCCGTCCCGGCCATCTGACGCGAGGGATCGGCAACTGCTGCGGGCTTCTTTCCCGCCACCAGGTAGATGATCGCGCCGATCATGTTCACGAACAGAATGATGAGCACCCATATCCACTTCTTGCCAAGCTGGATGCGCTCCACCGGTGTCTTCCACAGGTCGACGAGCGCATAGACAGCCAGGCCGATCTGGACGACGTAGAGAACCCCCATCGCGATCAGTACAGGTGCAGGTAGCGCCGCAAGTTCATCGAATCCGGCGTTCATCGTGCCTCCCCTTTATCCTCGCGAGGCTCCGATGTCTGCCGCCACTCGGCGCGCAGCCCCAGCCTCGACATCAACAACAACATCACGAACGTCAGCGCCACTCCGGCGACGATCACGACCCAGATCCACCACGCGGGTGCATCGCTGTTCGCGCTGTAGATGGTCGCGGCGATGATCCCGGTGCCCAGCGTCGCGAAGAGCGCGGTCCCGGCGGCCCAGAAGGCACGCACGACGGGCGACGTGCCACGGCGGAAGCCCTGCACCCAGCCGAGAAGTACCGGCCCGGCCCCCATCAGCAGCAAGAATCCGAACGACGAGGTCTTGGGGCCCCACTGGTCCGGCTGCCCCGCGGCACCCCAGTGCGTGGGAACCTCGGCCGGGAGCGACTGCCATGCGAGCACGATGGCGAGCACGCCCGCCAACGCGATGAGAGTGGGCACGGCCATAGCCGCCAGAAGCACGCGGTCCGGCACATTGGTGAACGGCGTCGTGTCCTCGTCATCCGGCCGCATCCAACCCAGCTTCACCGCGATGGCAGCAAAGTTGACCGACCAGCCGATGCCCCACACACGCGGCACGAAGACGTGCGGGTCTGCCGGGTTCCACCAGCGTGCCGCGAACTTCGCGGTGGTGGGCATCGAGAAGTCGTACGGCAGGCCCAGCACGCGCCCGCCGGTGGTGACGCTCGTCTCGGCGGTATCATCCGCGGTCTCACGGTACTGCGCGGCAGGGCCGAGCTCATCGATGATCGCGCGCACTGCATCCACGGAGCCATCGCTTCCGGCGACAGCCTCCTCGATGTGCGTACGCAGGTCCACCAGGATCTCGCTCCGCGGCAGGTCGGTGCCCCGAAGCGCATCCCGTACCGAGGTCAGATACTCCTCGACCAGTGCGCGCGCCTGCGGGCTGAGCTCTGTCGTGCTCATGACTTCTTTGCCTCCAGCAGTCTGTGGATGCTCTCGACGACGCCCGCCCACTCGGCGGCCATCATCGTGAGCTCCGTCTCCCCACGTTTCGTGAGTTGGTAGTACTTCCGAGGCGGACCAACCGGCGATTCACGCCATACCGAGTCGATGAGTCCACCCTTCTTCAGGCGGCTGAGCAGCGGATAGACCGTGCCTGCCGAGATAGCCAGCGCGGGATCCTTGCCAAGCGTGTCCACGATCTCCACGCCATACAGCTCGCCTGCGTCGAGCAGCGCCAGTATGGCCAGCTCGACCACGCCTTTGCGGAACTGCGATATACGTGTCTCGTTCACCGGTGCCATGACGTTCCTACTTCCTAGTCGCACGACTGCATTCGTGCGGTGCCATGTACCTTGTACCACACGCTACCGTGTTGTGCAAGGTACCTTGCATAAGATTCTTCCGGGATTAGCAGCGCGAGACGCTGACCACGCTCCGGCGGCGACGCGCTGGCTGCTGGGCTATCGGCGATAGATGTCGGCGCGGTGATTGATACGCGGGACGAGGATCGCGTGCTCGTCATCAGAGATCTCGTACACGACCCTGTAGGGGCCACGCCTTGCGACCATGAGTCCCGACAACTCTCGCTGCAAAGGCTTCCCTACCCTACGCGGTGCGTCCACCAAAGCGACCGTGATGAACTCGACGACTGCAGCAGCAGCCGCTGCAGGCAGTAGGCTCAATGCGCGCTCTGCGGAGGGGGCGACGCGCAGCTCAAAGGAGCTCACGTCAGCCTCACTCCTCCAGGTACTTCGCCCGCAACTCCGCTGCGGTCAGGTAGTTGCCGCTCTTTATGTCGCGCTTTGCCGAGTGAATCTCCTCCAGCGCACCTGGCGTCAGGAGTATATCCAGCGTCTCTTCAAGGGAGTCAAGATCCTCAGGACTCATGATCACGGCGGCGGGACGACCGTTGCGCGTGACCAGGATGCGCTCGTGCTCGGAGTACACCTTTTCGATGATCTCCGAGAGATGCGCCTTGACTTCGGCAAGTGGCAGTATCTCACTCATGACCAGAATTCTAGTCTACCTATCCAACAGACGCGACCTCGTGAAACACCCGAGCATACCGAGGCACCAGCGCGTCGAACGTGAACGGCTCGGCCAGCGCCCTCCCCTGCCCCGGTGCTGGTCGCTGCTGGATAAGTCCCCGCAGCCGGGCCACAAGCTGCTCCTCGCCGCTGTAGCGGTACTCCGCCGGATAGATCTCAGGGTACGCCAATGCGTCGGGCACCAGCGGATAGCAGCCCGCGTAGCACGCCTCGACCATAGCCAGGCCGAAGAACTCGTTCATGGCTGTCGATACCGCCACGTCTGCGCTGGCAAGCAAGCGGGCATACACATCGCGATCCTCAGGCTCTCCCAGGTGCACAAGACGGTCGCCCAGCACGCTCGCGGCCTCGGTCATGAGCGCCTCGGTCTCGCGGAAGCTCTGACCCGCCACTGCCACCTCGAACTCCAACCCTTCGCGAGCCAGCCTCTCCACTGCCGAGAAAAACGTCTCCGGGTCCTTGTCGTGCTCCCACCGATGCGGCCACACGATGCGCATGCGCTCACCACGAGTGACGGGCGCCGCGTCGAACGCAGCCGGGTCGAACGGCGGCGCCAGCACCTGTGACTTGGCAGCGATCCTCTCGGCGATGCCCTTTGGGTGATGATCCGGGAACGCCTTGATGAAGCCCGGGATCTCCTCCACGAAGCGCTCGAGGTTCCAGCGCGTGTTGAACAGGCAGCATTCCGCCGAGAGTGCCGAGGTGATGTTGGTGAGCGGGAACTGGTAGTCCCACTCCGCCTCGTGGCGTACCGGGTAGACCAGCTGGTTCTCATGGAAGTAGACGATCGCCGGAACGCCAGCGACGGCCGCACCGGCAAGGCCGCGAAACTCGGCGAGGTTCACGAACGTGGAGGCGTAGATAAGGTCCCAACGCGCGCCAGCCTCGTGGAGACGACGTGTCTCCTCGGCCATAGTGATGGCGGAGCCGCGCATGCGCCACTTCCATTTGCGCGGGGGCAACGTCAGGAGATCGTACTCGAGGCCAAGCCGCGCCAGCAGTCCGTCAAGGACCGCACGGTGCGAGCCGCCGTAGTAGGGTTCAAGTACGAGGATGCGCAACGGGTGCTCCTTCATCCCACCATCACCGCGCCCGGAAACTCACCATGCGCACGAACATCCGCCGAGTACAGCGTCGCATCCAGAAGCTCCGCCAGCGCGGGCGCCGTAGCGTCATAGAACGCGCACCCGAGCCGCTCCTGCACCTCAAGCGCCCTACCGATCAGCCCGGCGGATGGATCTGCGACCTGAAGGTGTACACCCGTCAGTGCTGAGAATGCCTGCGCAGCACGTTCGCGCCCACGCTTGCGCAGCACCACCGCGATCACCTCGTAGATGAACAGTGCATCCACGGCCAACGCGATGCGCCCGCCGATATGGTCGTCCAGCACCCCGAGTGCCTCCGGCGTACCGGGCTCCTCGCAAAACCACTTCACACCCACGGATGCGTCGGCGACGGCGAACGGCGCGCTCACCGCTCGTCCTTGGGGTCTTTGCTGACCGCGTTCCTCAGCTCACGCAGGATGACGCCGCTACTGGTGCCGGGCACCATGTCTTCCGCCGAGCGGATCTCACCCATCGATTCCAGAGCACGTGCAGCCTCAGCCTGTCGAAGACTTTCCGCACGCACCGTGTTGGAGCTGGCAACATACGCACCCGTCGCTTCCTGGACGATCAGGCTACGTGAGACGCCACGCTCAGTAGCGAGCGCGTCGATATCTTCGAGCAGCCCATCGGGAATGTAGACGTTCACCTTGGCCATGGCAGCCTCCGGTAGAGGAAATAGGTACTACTTGAATGTAGTACCCAATCAATTCAGAAGCAACCGCTTGGATCAGCAAGAAGGGTGATCGCGCGGTTCAACACCGCGCTCGGATTCGAGCATCTCTACCGCCGTCCCATCCTACCCCTCAGCAACCGGCCACCGCTTGGGTGCCTTGTACGACGGACACGGGTAGTCCGTCCAGCTCAGGCCCTCAAGCGCATCACTCACCATGCGCTCAAAGTCGAGGTCGACCTCCCCGGCCTCCACCTGACGCACGGTCGCATGCGTCTCAGGCGTGCGCGGCATGAACAGCGTGCAGCAGTCGGCGTGAGGACGGGTGGAAGCCTCAAACGTCCCGATCTTACGCGCGATGCCGATGATATCGTTCTTGTCATCGCCGATAAGCGGGCGCAGCACCGGCATCGTGGCGACTGCATCCACCGCAGCGATGTTCTCCAGCGTCTGCGAAGCGACCTGCCCGAGGCTCTCGCCGGTCACCAGGGCACCGGCACGTTCAACAACGGCTATCTTCTCGGCAACGCGGATCATGAGACGGCGGTAGAGGAGCACTCGCAGGTCCGGCGGCGCGACCAGCGATATCTCACGCTGCAGATCGCCAAAGGGCACCACGTAGAGCCGCGCCATCCCGCCCGTGCGAGCGAGCACCTGCGCGATCTCATCGGCGAATCGCTCCGAGGAGGCATCCACCTGCGGTCTACCGGAGAAGTGCACGCCAACCGCAACGGCTCCGCGCCGCATCATCCGCCAGGTCGCCACCGGAGAGTCGATGCCCGCCGAGAGAAGCGACACGACAGTGCCCGAGACGCCCGTGGGAAGGCCGCCGGGGCCTTCGATGCGGCGCGCGTAGGTGTAGACCTCGCCCTGCACCACCTCCACGCACACCCGCACGTCAGGGGACGTGAGGTTCACGCCCAGGCCCGTCTCGGCCTGCACGTAAGCGCCAAGACGCCGGTTGATCTCCAGGCTGCGCTCGGTGAAGTCAGTGGCCGAGCGGCGCGCCTGGATGGCGAAGGTGCGCGCCAGCGGGAACTGCCTGGCGGCCATGAGCGCGGCGCGCTCCATGTCGTGTGGTTCGCGGCTGGTGATCAGCACGTCGGCGAGGTAGCTCACGCCCGGGACGAGCGACACGCGCTCGATGATCTGCTCCAGCTTGTGGATGTCGCTCACGCGCACCATCACGCGACTGGCCACGCGCTGCACGGCCGAGTCAGTGAGATCACCCAGGACGAAAGCGATGTTGTCGGCCAGACGGCGCTCCCAGGCGCCGCGATTCTTACCCTTCAGGCCGATCTCATGGTAGTGCACGAGCACCGCGCGTTCGAACATGCTCACCCCTAAAGAAACGGATACCCCGCAGCCAGTGTACGGCGACGGGGCACCACGCATAGTGCGGTCAGTGATGAAGCGACTACTTGTAGCCGTCCTTGACGCGCTCGTAGCCGATATCGCCAGCGGCGATCTCTTCCATCGCCAGCGTCAGTGGCTTGGTGCTGGTGATCTGCGCGATCTGCGGCGCCTGCATGGTGAGCAGGGCCTGGTCGCGGACACCGTGGATCATGTCATTGATCTGACGACCGCGGCGCGACGCCAGGATGCAAAGCGTGTACTTCGAGTCGACCTTTGAAAGCAACTGGTCGATAGGGGGCTTGATGACCATCAGGCATCGTCCTTTGTTCTAATCAAGGGATTTGATGATGCGCACGAGCTCGTCAGTAGCCCGGGCAACGTCATCGTTTTCTACCACAAAATCATAGTTTCCCACAAGTTCGAGCTCCCGCACAGCGGTGGCCAGACGCACGCTCACCTGCTCGTCTGTCTCGGCACCGCGACCACGGATACGACGCTCGAGCTCTGTCATCGACGGAGCGACGATGAACACCAGCACCGCCTCCGGCATCAGCGCCTTCACCTGCATGGCGCCCTGCGGGTCGATCTCCAAGATCACGTCCCGGCCCTCGGCCATCTTGGCCTCCACCGAGCTGCGCAACGTGCCGTACCGGTTGCCGTGGACCTCGGCCCACTCCAAAAAATCGCCCGCCTCGATGCGCCGCGAGAACTCCTCGGGAGAAAGGAAGAAGTAGTTCTCGCCGTCCACCTCACCCGGTCGGGGTGCGCGTGTGGCTGCCGAGACGGACACCCAAAGCTCGGGGACCCTGGCGACCAGACGGTCGACCAGGGTTCCCTTACCGGCCCCCGAAGGGCCGGAGATTATCACCAACGTGCCGTGTCCCATGTCCGCGGAGTAGGTTTCCTCCACCAAGACTAACCGAGTCGCTCCATGAGCATCGTGCGCTGACGGGCGCCAAGGCCCTGCACACGACGGCTTTCAGATATCTCAAGCTCTTCCATGATCTTTGCAGCTTTGGCCTTACCGAAGCCCGGGAGGCTCTCGAGCAGGGTCGAAACCTTCATGCGTGCGACGATTGGGTCGCCGGAGGCCTTCATCACGTCAGCGAACGACATCGTTCCGGCCTTGATCTGCTGACGCAGTTCGGCCCGCTTCTGGCGGGCTTCGGCGGCCTTCTTGAGCGCAGCCTTGCGGTCGGCCTCAGAGAGATTCGGCAGAGCCATGATTCCTCCTCGTTCTTCGATCCCATGCATATCCCAGCGGGTCCATGGCTTCCGGCCGACGGCCCGGCAATGCGACAACGTGATAGATGTTACCCCTGACCTGCGGTGATGCCAACCCTCACGAGGAAAGTCGACGGCTTCCGGGTGAGTACAACGGCACATCGGACGCACACAGGCCACACGAATCGGGCTCCCAAGACTCTACCTCAAGTTGAAGCAGAGATACGAGTTCGCTGTCGAACTTCTTCTCTCCCCCGCGATCGATAAGCGAGGTGACGGCCTCCACATGACCCCCCGCCTCTTGCACCAGCGAGATGACCTCGGCAACGCTTCCACCCGTTGTGACCACGTCTTCTACCACCAGAACGCGAGCGCCTTGGGGCACCTCGAACGCGCGGCGCAGCACCATGGCGCCATCCTGACGTTCGCTGAAGATGAACTTGACCCCCAGTGCCTGAGCCACCGCGAATCCGATGATGATGCCGCCCACGGCGGGTGCGGCAACCAGGTCGAACTTCCTGTCACCCAGACGAGCGACCATCGCCTGCGCCAACCTCGTCGTCAGCGCGGGATCCTCAAGCACGCGAGCGCATTGCACGTATGTATCGGAATGACGACCGCTGGTGAGCTGAAAGTGCCCGGACAAGATCGCCTTCGCATCCTTGAGCGCCTGCAAGACCTCTTCGTCTGTCATGGATGCCATGTCTACTCCCCTTCCATGATGCGCTTGACGGCCGAAGCCGGATCGTCCGCACCGGTGATGGGGCGGCCGATGACAAGATGACTCGCACCCGCTTCAAGCGCCTCTGCGGGAGTGGATACCCTCGCCTGATCGCCGGCCTCTGCCCACGACGGTCGGACACCGGGTGTGACCACGAGCGCGTCCTCACCCAGAAGCGCGCGCATCTGTGCAGCCTCCTGCGGCGAGCACACGACTCCGTCCACGCCGGCTTCCGAGGCCAGTGAGGCCAAAGCGCTCACATGCTCGGCAGATGTCCGCTCGAAGCCGATCTCCGCAAGCGCAGCGTCATCGAGGCTGGTGAGGACGGTGACCGCGACCACCATCGGACGCGGCACGCGGAACTTCTCGGCGGCGCTGGATGTGGCAGAGACGGCCGCTTCCAGCATCGCCCGACCACCGGAAGCATGGACGGTGAACATGTCCGCGCCCAGCCGCACGAGCGTCTTGCACGCACCTTCTACCTGATGCGGGATGTCGTTGAGTTTGAGATCGACGAACACCTTGAAGCCCATCGCACGCAGCTCCCGCACGATGCTGGGACCCTCGGCGTAGAACAGCGTCATACCGACCTTGACCCAGGTGACACGGCCCTTCAGTGAACGGGCGATCTCCAGGGCTGTCTCGGCATCGGGGAGGTCGAGCGCTACGATCATCGAATCACGCATGATGTCCTTTCGGTCGGTCATTGTCGATCCTAGTAGCCAAGGCCGTAGTCTATCGCAATCTCAGGGCCTCGCCATATCCTGCGCTCGTTTGCACCGTGCTCATCCAGCAAGAACACCTGCGGGGCGCTGACCTCGCTGTCGTCATCGCTCGTCACCCACTCGGTGCGGGTGACGAGCAGACCGCCGAGCGGGTCCCAGTCCCCCGTATCGGCGTACGAGATGCTGCCCGCGTGCGTCAGCCCGGCTGTGCCCAGACGCCACAGCCGCCCTTCGTCGGTGAAGAACAGCGCACCGCTCTCGTCACTCCCGAGCGATACGAACGACCAAACGGTGGACAGCTGTTCGACCGTGACGTTCGCCACGTCCTGGGCTGTCCCACCCGGAGCGAGCTGTTTGAGCTGAAGCGGTTCAGTGCCGTCCACACTGGATTGACTGGCGTCCGAATCGCCCCAGTACAGCGTGTCATCATCCCCCCACAGCGACACGGGCGCCTCGAACGAGCCGCGCGGCAAGACCGCCTCAGCTACCAGCTCACCCGTCTTCGCCGAGAAGACCAGCAGCTTGCGATCGGGCTGCTCGGGCGGGGTCAGTCCCGTGAAATCGCCGAGCAGACCGGTCTGCTCGCCATCGACGAGCTCCTCCACGGCGAAGTACTCGCCGCTTGGCGACCAGCCTACAGGTGCGAACGTGCCGGTTGATTCGGGCAGCGCCGCCTTCACGCCTTCGCCACTGCCTTCATTGTTGTTGAGCAGCAGTTTGGCGGGCATGCAGCCTGCGAGCGGGTCGAGCTCAAGGTATGCGGTGTAACCGCCCGGACCGGGCCATGCACGCCACTTGGCTGCGGGCGCGTCTTGCGGCCCTTCGTTCTCGTCAAGCTTCCAGGCCAGAAGCTGCGCCGGCTTGTGGTCGATAGGGTCATCGAAGGAGTCGTAGACCTCCACCGCCTCGTCCATCGGCTCGAGCCAGATCTGTGCTCCCGCCGACTCGACGGCGACCACGACATAGCCCACCTCACGGCGCGTCGTCTCGGTCTCTTTGTCCCACACCACCACAACGGGCACCTGCTGCTCGTCGAAGTACTGGATCACCGCGTAGCTGCCCGAACCGCTCCACTGGACGGACGCCTGACCGCCACCGAACCCGTAGCTCGGGCTGATGGCCGGGTCGTATCCCGCGTCCATCGCATCCTGGAACACAGTGGTCACCAGATAGGTCGTGCCCGCGCACGCCGCCATGAGAAAGACGACGACACCGATGCCGATGATGAGCGGCCACTTCGAACGCTTGCGCACCGGCACATCCACCGGAAGTGGCGCCGGCACGCCCACCGGAAGTGGAGCCGGCGCGTCCGGACCCGGGATACCATACTCGTCTGTCATGCGCTCTCTTCCCCCGTCACCTAGAGCCGCACGGCGCCCGTGAGCTCGGCCACACTCTGGATCGAACGTTCGCGGCAGAATGCCTCCAGGCCCTGCGCGACGCTCGACGTCGTCGTAGGATCGACGAAGTTGGCGGTACCCACGGCCACAGCGGTCGCTCCTGCCAGCATGAACTCGACGGCGTCATCCGCGGTCATGATGCCGCCCATACCCACGACCGGGATCTGGACCGCCGAGGCGACCTGCCACACCATCCGGACGGCCACCGGCTTGATGGCGGGGCCGGAGAGACCGCCCACCGCCCGCGCCAGCTTGGGCCGGAACGTGCGGGTGTCGATAGCCATTCCCAGCAGCGTGTTGATGAGCGAGACGGCGTCCGCACCCTCAGCCTCGACTGCACGGGCGATCTCAGTGATGTCTGTGACATTGGGGCTCAGCTTGACGATCAGAGGCTTGCTCGTGACCGCCCTCACCGCACGCGTGACTTCGGCAGCGGCCGGACAGCTGGTCCCGAACGCCATCCCTCCCTCGTCCACGTTGGGACACGAGATGTTCACCTCAAGCGCGCTGACCGTAGGCTCTGACTCCAGCCTCCGGGCTACAGCAACATACTCCTCAACGCTGTGGCCGCTGACGTTCACGATCACCGGGACATCCTGTGTTGCGAGCCACAGCAGGTCGCCGGCACAGAAGGCTTCAACCCCGGGGTTCTGCAAGCCTATGGAGTTGAGCATACCGCTTGCCGTCTCGGCGATACGTGGGCTGGCATTGCCCGCCCACGGATGCAGCGAGACGCCCTTGGTCACCACAGCGCCCAGCGTGCTCAGGTCGATGAAGTCGCTGTACTCGCGCCCCGCGGCGAATGTCCCTGAAGCGGTGAGCACCGGGTTGCACAGTTCCAGCGAACCAAGTCTCACCTTCATGTTGACGGTTTGGTTCACGTTACTCCTAATGCTTAGGGGGTATCTCGGCGCTCTCCCAGAGCACCTCGTCCGCGCTGAAGACCGGACCGTCCACGCATGCACGCTTCTGTCCGTGCACGGTGCTGACCACGCACGAGAGGCACGCGCCGATGCCGCAGCCCATGAGGCGCTCCAAAGACACCTGGCAGGGCACGCCCGCGGCGCTCGCCTGCGCGGCGACGATCCGCTGCATCGCTTCTGGCCCGCACACATAGACGACGTCAGGGCTGTCGCCTGCAAGAAGCGGCTCCACAAGTGCGGTCACGAACCCGTGGTGCCCCGCGGAACCGTCGTCGGTGGCGATCTCATGCCGGCGTGCGGCATCCGCGAACAGCTCGCGCGCGACCAGTCGCTGGGCCGTGGGCGCGCCTTGCGCCACGCTCACCGCAACTCCTCTGGCAGCCAGCTCGGTGGCGAGCATGCCCATCGGAGCCGCGCCCAGGCCACCACACACCAGAAGGGCGTGCGAGATCGTATCGGGCATCTCCCACCCATGGCCGAGCGGGCCGATCACGTCCATCTCATCTCCCCTTCCGGAGAGACTGAGCGCGCGGGTGCCCACCCCCAGCACCTGGTAGAGGATCTTGAGACGATCCCCATGCGCCGCATGTACCGAGAACGGACGGCGCAAGACGAAGTCGCGGCCTTCGGCCACACGCAGATGCACGAACTGCCCCGGACGCACGCTTCGCGCCACTCGGGGTGAGTGCAAGACGATGAGACCGACGCCCTCGGCCACGCGGTCGTTGGAGACCACGGTTACTCGCTCGAGCAATGCCCGGTCCCGCGCTGTTTCGTCTGCGCAGGTCATAACGTACCGCCGAAGTCCTGCAGCGCGATGACGCCCAGACGCCCTGCCTTCATCGCCTCGATCGCCTGCACCACCGCCTGGGCGGCCGCAAGCGTGGTGATGTTGGTGACGCCGTGCTGCACCGCCGCGGTACGGATGTGATAGCCGTCCGAGCGGGTCTCTCGGCCGAACGGCGTGTTGATCACAAGCTGCACCTCGCCGTTCTTGATGGCATCCACGATGTTGGGGCGGCCTTCGTGCACCTTGGCCACCTCTTCCACCGGGATCCCGGAAGCGCGCAGCAACCGTGCCGTGCCTTTCGTGGACATGATGCGGAACCCGAGCAAGTTGAGATGGCGCGCGATCGACACGACTGAGCGCTTGTCGCGCTCGCATACCGAGACGAAAGCGGTCCCCTCGCCGGGAAGCGAGTAGTCGATCGCAAGCTGTGACTTCGCATAAGCCGCCGGGAAATCCGCCGCCACGCCCATGACCTCGCCAGTGGACTTCATCTCCGGCCCCAAAGTGCTGTCGGTACCGGGGAAGCGTCCGAAGGGCATCACGGCTTCTTTCACGCAGAAGCGACCCAGGTCGCGGTTCTCGTCGGGAAGGCCCATCTCGGAAAGCTTCTGTCCGCCCATCACACGGGCCGCCACCTTGGCCAGCGGAACGCCGGTGGCCTTGCTGACGTAGGGCACCGTGCGGCTTGCACGCGGGTTGACCTCGATGACGTAGACGCGCTCGTCTTTGACGGCGAACTGCACGTTCATCAGGCCTTCCACGCCCAGCGCCATAGCCAGGGCACGCGCGTGGTCTTTGATCTGCCCGATGGTCTGTGCACCCAGCGAGAACGGCGGTACACAACACGCCGAGTCACCCGAGTGGATGCCGGCTTCTTCGATGTGCTCCATGACGCCGCCAATGTAGACGGTCTCGCCGTCGCACACGGCGTCCACATCCACCTCGATGGCGCCTTCCAAGAAGCGGTCGAGCAGCACCGGATGGTCCGGGCTGAGCGCCGCGGCTTTCTCCACATAGCGGCGCATGTACTCCTCGCTGTACGCGATGACCATGCCGCGCCCGCCCAGCACGTAACTGGGACGCACGAGCAGCGGGTAGCCGATGCGGTTGGCCACCTCCACGGCCTCGTCCATCGTGTTGGCCGTACCGGCAGCGGGATAGGCTATGCCCAGCCTGTCGAGGAGGTCCGAGAAGCGCCTGCGGTCCTCCGCCAGGTCGATCGCATCAGGCTTGGTGCCCAGGATGGGCACGCCGGCCTGCTCCAGAGCGTTGGCAAGCTTGAGCGGCGTCTGTCCGCCAAAGGTCACAAGCACGCCGTCGGGCTTCTCGGCCTCGACGATGTCCATGACGTCCTCGAAGGTGAGCGGCTCGAAATACAGCCTGTCCGAGGTGTCGTAGTCGGTGGAGACGGTCTCAGGGTTGCAGTTGACCATGATGGTCTCAAAGCCCATGTCCGAGAGCGCGTAGGCCGCGTGCACGCAGCAGTAGTCGAACTCGATCCCCTGCCCGATACGGTTGGGACCGGCGCCCAGGATCATGGCTTTGGGCCGGCTGGAAGGAGCCACCTCGTCCTCGTCCTCATACGTCTTGTAGTAGTAGGGCGTGCTGGCCGCGAACTCGGCGGCACAGGTGTCCACCGACTTGAATGTGGCCTTCACCCCGAGGTTGAGCCTTACTGCGCGTACCTCAGCTTCAGTCGAACCTGTAAGGTGCGCTATCTGGATGTCCGAGAGACCCATCCGCTTGGCCTCACGCATGTCTTCGGCAGACATCTGCATGAGCCCGGTGGACGCGACGGCCTTCTCGGCATCGATCATCTCGCGCACCTGGTCGAGGAACCACGGGTCCACATGCGTCAGACTGTGGATCTCCTCCGCGTCACATCCGCGACGGAACGCCTCGGCGATATAGAACGGCCGCTGCTCGTTGGGGACCGCCAGCATCTGGTCGAAGTGGTCCTCATCGAACTCGTCTTTGCCGTCTGCGCCAAGACCGCCGCGCCCGTTCTCCAGTGAGCGCATCGCCTTGCCCAGCGCTTCTTTGAACGTGCGCCCGATGGCCATGGCCTCGCCCACGCTCTTCATGCGGGTGGTGAGCGTGGTGTCCGTGCCCGGGAACTTCTCGAACGCCCAGCGCGGCACCTTGACCACCGTGTAGTCGATGCTGGGCTCGAAGCACGCGGGTGTCATGCGCGTGATGTCATTGGGGATCTCATCCAGCGTGTAGCCCACCGCGAGCTTGGCCGCGAACTTGGCGATAGGAAAACCTGTCGCCTTGGAGGCGAGCGCCGAGGAGCGGCTGACGCGCGGGTTCATCTCGATGATGACAAGCCGGCCGTCGCGCGGGTTCACGCCGAACTGCACGTTGCTGCCGCCGGTCTCAACGCCGATCTCGCGCATGATGGCGAGCGAAGCGTCGCGCATGATCTGATACTCGCGGTCGGTGAGCGTCTGGGCCGGCGCCACGGTGATGCTGTCGCCGGTGTGCACGCCCATCGCGTCGAAGTTCTCGATGGAGCACACGATGACCGCGTTGTCGTTGCGGTCACGCATGACCTCCATCTCGTACTCTTTCCAGCCGATGATGCTCTCCTCGATGAGCACCTCGCCCACCGGAGAGAGCGCGAGCCCGCTGGCGACGATCTCCCGGAGCTCCTCGACGTTGTAGGCGATACCGCCTCCGGCGCCTCCCATCGTGAAGCTGGGGCGGATCACCGTGGGGTAGCCGATCTCTGCCACGAGCCCTTCGGCATCCGCGATCGAGTAGGCGTACCCGCTTGCGGGCGTATCCAGCCCGATGCGCTCCATCGCCTCCGCGAACAGCTTCCGGTCCTCGCCCTTCTTGATGACGTCGAGCGTTGCGCCGATAAGCTCCACGCCGTACTTCTCAAGCACGCCGGACTCCGCCAGGGCGACCGCCACGTTCAGGCCGGTCTGACCGCCCAGGGTGGGCAGCAGCGCGTCGGGTCGCTCGGCGATTATGACCTTCTCCACGAACTCGGGCGTGACCGGCTCCACATAGGTGCGGTCCGCGAACTCGGGGTCGGTCATGATGGTCGCGGGATTGGAGTTGACCAAGACGACCTCGAAGCCGTCTTCTCGCAGCACCTTGCACGCCTGCGCGCCGGAGTAGTCGAACTCACAGGCCTGGCCGATGATGATGGGCCCGGAACCTATGAGCAGGATCTTGTTGATATCGTCTCTACGAGGCATCCGATTCCTAACCTTAGGGCACGATCATTACTGGGCAAGACGCCTGTCTCAGCACGGTCATAGACACGCTGCCTAACAAAGCCTCCTGAATTGCATTCCGTCCACGAGTACCGGTGATGACGCCGGTGGCGCGGCGTTCGTCGATCTCCGAGAGGACCACGTGGGCCGCGTCCCCCTTCTCGATCACGACTTTGGCGACTATCCCCTGCTGCTCGGCCATCGCCTGGAGATTGCGCATATGGAACTCGGCGCCCTCCTCGGTCCTGCGGAGCTTCTCCCCTGTCAATGCGGGGTCGATGGCGTGAAGCAGATACATCGTCTTGATGACTCCCTTTGGCATCTCCATGGCCCTGGTGAATGCCCGCGACGATGAGAGCGAGAAGTCGGTAGGCAAGATGACCTTCTCGCCGAACCTGTTGAGCAGCTTGGACGCATCCGAGAGGTTACGCATCAACTCGAAGCGCGCGAGGATACTGGGCACAGCTGCATCACGCAACAGACGCTCGGATATGGAGCCCACGAACAGCTGGTCGATGATCGACTTCGCGTGCGATCCCGAGACGATGGCATCCACGTGCATCTCGGCGGCCAGCGCGACGATCTCATCGAACGGGTCGCCTGCAGGCACCCGGATCTCAACGCCAAGGCCTGCGGCCTCAAGCTGCGGCGCGACCTCTTTGAGCCAGTCTCTGACCCTGTCGACCTTGTGCGCGATGACGGGGCCCTCAAGCCCTGAAGCATCCACCACATGGGCCAGGACGACGCGCTTCACACCCAGCGCTGGCAGGCCACGGGCGAAATCGAGGATCAGAGAGCTATCGTCGGTGAAGTCAGTGGGAACCAGAACCGTCTTGAGCATGCCGCCTACCCCTCGCCGAAGATGTCCTCGCGGCCATCCATGAGCCGCGTGAACGCACCGAACAGGTACCGTGCATCGTGCGGGCCGGGCGCCGCCTCGGGGTGGTACTGGACCGAGAACGCCGGGATCTCCAGCGGCCGCACACCTTCAACCGTCATATCGTTGAGATTCACGTGAGTGAGTTGCACAGCTCCGAACCGCTCGGAGCGAACGACCGGAGCGACTCCGGCGCGCACCCACGCGCCAAGGTCGGCGGGGTCGAGCGTCAGACCGCCGGAGAGTTCCGGGATGAGCGGACCCACCGACGCGAAGTCCACGCAAAAGCCGTGGTTCTGGCTCGTGATCTCCACACGCCCGGTGACGAGGTTTTTGACCGGCTGGTTGCCGCCGCGATGCCCGTACTTGAGCTTGTAGGTGTCCGCGCCCAGCGCCAGCGAGAGCATCTGATGTCCCAGGCAGATGCCGAACACCGGCACCTTGCCCAGAAGCTCGCGCAGCGTGGTGTAGAGGTAGTCCACTGCGGAAGGGTCACCCGGGCCGTTTGCGAGAAAGACGCCATCGGGCTTAAGCTCCATGGCCTCGGCGGCGCTGGTGGTAGGAGGCACGACGATGACCTCGCAGCCCTGCTCGGAGAGTCTGCGCAAGATGTTGTACTTCACGCCGGAGTCGTAGGCCACCACACGGTAGCGCGGCGTCGCGGACAGCACGCCGGTGTCCACGGGGAGTTCGCACTCAGGCGGCATCTCCTCGCCCCACACGTAGCGCTCCGAGACGGCGACCTCGGTCACCAGGTCCCGGCCGACGAGCCCCAAAGACGCCTTGGCTTTGGCGACCAGCGATTCCGGATCCAGGTCTTCTGTCGAGAGCACCGCGCGCATGGCGCCCTGCTCGCGGATGTGCCGGGTGAGGCGCCGGGTGTCCACGCCTTCGATCGCGACCACCGCGTGACGCTCGAAGAACTCCCGCAGGGTCTCCTCGGCACGCCAGTTCGAGGCCATCGAGGAGAGCTCGCGCACCACGAAGCCGGCGGCGAAAACGCCACGCGACTCCATATCCGCCGCGTTCACACCGTAGTTGCCTATGTGCGGCATGGTCATCGTGACGATCTGGCCGGCGTAGCTGGGGTCGGTGAAGACCTCCTGGTATCCAGAGAGCGAGGTGTTGAAGACCGCCTCGCCCGTCGTCTCACCAGGAGCGCCGCAGCTGGTGCCCCAAAAGAGCGTCCCGTCCTCAAGCGCTAGCAGTGCGCGTTGCTTGTCGGTCACTCGACCACCTTTCCGTTCCGGAGAGCGAAGTACCCGCCGATGAGCACATCGCTCGCCTTACCCAGGAGCTTGTTGCCGAGAAACGCCGAGTTGCACGAGTTGGAGTAGAACCACTCGCGCGTGACCTCTACCCGGGCCTCAGGATCGACGATGGTGATGTCAGCGGTGGTACCCGCCTCAAGGGTCACCGGAGGCAGTCCAAGAGCCGCACGGGGGCCGTGAGCCATCAGGCGCGCCACATCAGCCCAGGAGAGCTTCTCGGTGGCCACCAGGTGGGTGTTCACCAGCGAGAGCGCGGTCTCCAGACCCGTGGTGCCGAAGGGAGCCAACTCGAACTCCAGTTCCTTCTCGTGTGGCGCGTGCGGAGCGTGATCGGTGGCTATGCAGTCCACCGTGCCGTCCACCAGCGCTTCGATGAGCGCCGCGCGGTCCTCAGCGGTGCGCAGCGGCGGGTTCATCTTCAGGTTCGTATCGTACCCGAGCAGCCCGTCTTCATCCAGGAACAGATGGTGCGGGGTGACCTCGCAGGTGACCGCGATACCGCGCGCCTTGGCCTCCCGCACAAGCTCCACCGAGCGTGCGGTGGACAGGTGCGCCAGGTGCAGCCGGCATCCGGTGAGCTCGGCCAGCTGGATGTCACGGGCGACCATGACCTCCTCGGCAGCCGAAGGCCAGCCCGGAAGCCCCAGGCGTGTGGAGACGACGCCCTCGTTGACCACGCCGCCGCCGGAGAGCTCCGCTTCCTCGGCGTGCGAGATCAAGGTGGCGCCGAAGCCTTTGAGGTAGTCCATCGCCACTCGCGTCATGCCTGCCGAGGCGATGGGGTGACCGTCGTCGGAGAACGCCACCGCGCCCTCGCCCAGCATGTCCCCTATCTCGGCCAGGCCCTCGCCTTTCTGGCCCTTGGTCACCGCACCGATCGGGTGCACACGCACCACACCGGCATCGGCGGCGCGCTCCACGATGAAACGCACCTTGCTGCCCGTGTCGCAGACCGGATCGGTGTTCGGCATCGCACACACGGCAGTGAAGCCTCCGTGGGCCGCGGCACGCGTCCCCGAGGCGATGGTCTCCTTGTACTCCTGGCCGGGCTCGCGCAGATGCGTGTGGGCATCCACCAGTCCGGGCAGGACGATCTTCTCGGCGCAATCGACGGTCTCGCCCTTGGCCATCTTGAGGTCGGTACCGATCTCCACTATCACGCCGTCGCGTATGAGCACGTCACAAACGGCATCGAGCCCGACCTCCGGGTCGATGACCCGGCCTCCTTTAAGCAGCAGCGCCACTGTCGGCACCTCCCAGCAGTAGATACATCACGGCCATGCGCACCGCGACACCGGCGTTCACCTGGTCGAGCACGTGCGATCTTGGAGAGTCAGCGACGTCGGATGAGATCTCAACGCCGCGGTTCATCGGTCCGGGATGCATGACGATCATCCCCGGCTTTGCCGCACCAAGACGGGCCGCGTTCATGCCGTAGAACCTGGCGTACTCGCGGTTGGAGGGGAACGGCATCTGCGCCGCGCGCTCGAACTGCACCCTCAACATGTAGGCGACGTCGAGCTCCGGCAGCACCTCGTCCAGTGAGTACGCCACTTCAGCGCCCAGGATGTCGGGCCTGGCCGGCATCAGCGTTTTCGGCGCGATGATGATGGGCCGCGCGCCCACCTTGCGGAGTGCGGGCACCAGCGATCCAGCGACCCGGCTGTGGCAGATGTCGCCCACGATGCCCACGGTGAGTCCCTCAAGATGACCCAGCTTCTCGCGCATCGTGAACAGGTCGAGCAACGCCTGCGTGGGGTGCTGGTTGACGCCGTCGCCACCGTTGACGATATGCGCGTCCATGCACTCGGCCAGCATCTGAGGGGCGCCGGCATACTTGTGGCGCACGACCACCAGGTCACAGGCCATCGCCGAGAGGGTCGCGGCCGTATCGCGCAGCGACTCGCCCTTCACCGTAGCGGATGCCGACGCAGTGAAGTTGAGACCATCCGCCGAGAGACGCTTGGCGGCGATCTCAAAGCTCGTCCGCGTACGCGTGCTGGGCTCAAGGAACAGATTGACCACCGTGCGACCACGAAGGGTCGGAAGCTTTTTGATGCGACGTTCGTTGACCTCTTTGAACGAGTCAGCGGTGTCCAGGATGGTGACGATGTCTTCGGGAGTGAGATCATCCATCGTCATGATGTGCTTACAGGAGAGCATCTACACATCCCCTTCTGTCTGCTCCATGATGACAGCGCTGTCCGCGTCATCGTGCTCGACGACTGTGACCTTGACCCGTTCGCGGCGCGATGTGGGCACGTTCTTGCCGACGTAGTCGGCGCGGATGGGCAGCTCACGGTGTCCGCGATCGACCAGCACAGCGAGCTGGACCGAACAGGGCCTGCCGTAGTCCATGATGGCGTCCATCGCGGCGCGGATCGTGCGCCCGGTGTAGAGGACGTCGTCGACCAAGATGACGTCCCGGCTCTCCACATCGAAGGGGATGTCAGTGCGGTGGACCTCGGGGTTGATGCGCGTGGCAAGATCATCCCGGTAGAAGCTGATATCGATGCTGCCCACCGGCACATCCGCGCCCTCGATGCGCTTGATCCTCTCGGCTAGACGCTGCGCGACGAAGGCGCCGCGTGTGAGGATACCGGCCAGCGCGATGTTATCCGCGCCCTTGTTGGACTCCAAGATCTCGTGCGCGATACGCGTCAGCGCCCGATCGATGGCCGAAGCATCCATGACTTCGGCTTTCACGCGATAGCCCATCCGCTGCACTCCTTCCGGCGCTTGCTGCATGCGGGATCGCCCGCAACAGAAAACGCCTCCTTGCGGACGGCAAGAAGGCGACGTATGCGAACGCGCTGGCTACAGACGGGCTACTGCGCGGACTATGCGGTTTGCGCTCCTTGCCGGCCTCACCGGACCGGTATTAAAGGTCTCACAGACCATACCAGGACACGACGTGTCAGACAACCACTCGCGGACGATCATCAGCCAATGGGATGACGATGCGGACCGTCGTCCCCTCGCCTTCCGCCGAGACGATATCCACCTGGCCGTTGTGACGGTCGACGATCTCTTTGACCACCGCCAGACCGATGCCCAGCCCGCCGCTCGCCCGCGTTCGCGCGCGGTCCGCGCGCCAGAAACGGGTGAATGCACGCTCGTTCTCCTCGGCGCCCATGCCTATCCCGGTGTCGCTCACCACCAGCACCGCGTCGGTCCCCTCGGCGCGCACCTCCACGCGCACATGCCCGCCCTCGGGCGTGTAGCGTGCGGCGTTGGAGAGCAGGTTGCCCACGGCCTGCGTCAGACGGTCCCTGTCTCCCATGATCACGGGGCCACGCTCGATCGCCGCCTCGAAGGTCAGGCCGATCGACTCCATGAGCGCCCGTGAGCCTTCAACGGCCTGCTCCACGGGCTCGGCAAGGTCGATAGGCTTCATCTCGAAGTGGGCGATGCCCGTCTCCAGGCGTGAAAGCTCCAGGATCGAGCCGGTCAAGCGGCCCAGCCGCACGGTCTCATTGTGAAGGACGCCAAGGCGCTCCTCATCCACCGGCATCACGCCGTCTTGCATCGCCTCGACGGTGGCCTGGATGGCCTG
This sequence comes from Coriobacteriia bacterium, assembly GCA_041595875.1. GTDB lineage: Bacteria > Actinomycetota > Coriobacteriia > Anaerosomatales > Anaerosomataceae > UBA2279. Next base: position 62,516 of record JBFHJN010000001.1, on the reverse strand, counting down.
CAGCGGCGTGCGCAGTTCGTGCGCCACGTCTGCGGTCAGCTGCCGCTCGAAGGTCCTCTCGGCGTTCACGGAGTCCGCCATCGAATCCAGCGTACTGCCCAGCTGGCTGATAGCGTCGGTGCCCTCCATACCGGTGCGCGCCTCGGTTTCACCCTGCCGCAGCCGCGCTGCGACGCGCGTCACCGCGTTGATGGGCCGCACGATGGAGCGCGCATACACGGCGCCGGCGATGCTGGCGGCGAACACGGCGAGCAGGGCCGCCAGGCCCAGACCGCGGAACGTGGCCGAGCGGAATCGCAGGTCACGCTCGGTGAGAAGACCGTTGGCCGAGGTCGAGGCCACCTGCACCTCGCCCACTTCCTCCCCGTCGATGACTATGGGCGCTGTGGCCGAGACATCTCCCGCGCTGATGGGCGACACTTCCTCGGATGCGTCGGCTCCGGGCTTCTGGACGTAGCCCACAAGCTTACCCTCGGTATCGAAGACCTGGACGTTCAGGTCTGCGAGCAGATAGTAGAGAGACTCCGGGATGCCCACGTGGGTCCAGTCCCCGGACAGCAGATACTGATTGGCGATGACCGAAGCAGTGGCATCCGCGCGTTCCTGCAGACGCTCGCGGATGTAGGAATCAAACGAACGCTGCCAGCTGACGGCGACGATGGCCGCGGCCAACACCGCTGTGAACGCCGCCACGACAGCGAACGCGAGGCCCAACCGGAATCCGATGGTGCGTCGGGCCACGCTACTCTTCCCCGTCCACCGGCGCGTCGAAACGATACCCGATACCGAATACCGTATGTATGAAGCGCGGCTCCCTCGGGTCATCCCCGAGCTTCGCGCGAAGGTTCTTCACGTGCGAGTCTATGGCCCGCTCGTAGCCCTCGAAGTCATAGCCCAGCACCTTCTCCACAAGTTCCATGCGTGAGTACACACGGCCGGGGAAGCGCGACAGCGTGGTCAACAGCTTGTACTCGCTTGCGGTGAGCTCGAGCTCATCGCCGTCGAGCCACACCCGATGACCCGCCAGATCGATCTCCAGTTTCCCGAACTCGGCACGCGAGCGCTGCGGCTCACTCTCGGCACGGGCGCGTCTGAGCAGCGCACGCACACGGGCGGCCAGCTCGCGAGGGCTGAACGGCTTGACGAGATAGTCGTCGGCCCCAAGATCAAGTCCGGCGATGCGCTCTTCTTCGGTGCCTTTGGCGGTGAGCATGATGATAGGCACATCGGAGTTGTCTCGGATGCGCCTGCAAACGTCCTCGCCTGACATGCCGGGCAGGTTCAGGTCGAGCACGACCAGGTCGTAGTTGGCCGAGGAGAACGCTTCGAGCGCTTTGATGCCGTCACCTACCGCGGTGACCCACAGCCCGTCGCGCTCCAGGTATGCCTCAGCAACATCCCTGGCCTGACGCTCATCTTCTACAACCAGTACTCTTCGTGCCGCTTCCACCGGATCGACCCACTCTCTCGCTAGGAGCTACGCCCTAAAGTACATCATATGACCGTGTGGCCAGCGCGAACGGGTTGTGGAGGTCTTGTGGAGTCACTCCACGCCGGCAAGCGGGATGCAGATCGTGAACGTGCTCCCAGCGCCAAGCTCGCTCTTCACTTCTATGCGTCCGCCGTGTGCCTTGACGATCTGCTCGGCCACGAACAGGCCAAGGCCCATCCCGCCGAATGACCGCGTCGACGACATGTCGCCTTGCGTGAAGCGGTCGAACAGACGCGGGACGTCTTCGGCAGACAGACCGACGCCCGCATCGGTCACCGCGATACGCGCCTCATCGCCGGACACAGCCACCTTGATGTCTATAGGGCCGCCATCGGGCGAGTACTTCACGGCGTTGGAGACCAGGTTGGCCACCGCGCGTCCCATTCGCTCGGCGTCACACGAGCACAGCGGGAGATCATCGGGGATGTCTATCGACAGTCGGTGGTCAGGCGTACGCGCAACACTGTCTGCGGCTATCCGGATGACCTGCTCAAGGTCTGTTGCGCGCTTCAGCAGTCTCAGTCCTTCGGACTGCATCATGGAGACTTCAAGCAGCTCCTCTACGAGCTGCTTCATGTGTATGGAGTGCCCGCGCACCTTGCGCAACAGGTCCGGTCCGCGAGTCCCAAGCTGGTCGGACTCCATGTGCGCGAGTATGTCGGTGAAGCCGATGATGCTGGTCAGCGGTGTGCGCAGCTCGTGTGAGACCGTTGCGACGAAGCTCGACTTCAACTGTTCAAGCTGCAGTCGCTCCGTGACATCCTGCACGATCCAGACGAAACGCTCCTCGCCGGGCTCGGTGTCTGTGACCGCGGTTATCGAGACCGTCGCGAAGTAGCGAGACCCGTCGTTGCGTACGCCGACGACGTCCTCGCGTCCGGGCGTTCCCTCGCGCGCTGCGGCCATCAGGCCTACGAGCGTGGCGTACGTCTCGTCATCCGGGCTGAAGGCCCGCATGTTCATGCGACCTACATCCTCGGTCCCATAGCCGCTGAGCTCGCTAAAGGCGGGGTTGGACCACTGCACCCTTTGTTCGGCATCAGTGATGGCAATGGCGTCAGCTGCGGACTCGAGAGCTGCAGACTGAAGCCGTATCTTGTCCCGGCCACCGAACACCGTCATCGAGACAGCCACTCGACCCGCAAGTCTCTCGAACGCCGCACACAGCTCATCGTCGAACAGCAGAGGGTCGCTCGTACAGAACACGATCGCCCCGATGATCTCCCCATCCACCGCAAGCGGAGCAGCGAACGCATCGCTCAGGCCGCGGGAGGCGAAATGGGCAGACCACGCATCGGCCTCACCGGTGCGAACATCGCGGCGTACGCTCCGCCCGGCGATGATCGCCTGCGCGGCAGGGAACTCGACCGTGGACGCGTCCCACCGCACCGACGCGTCAGGAAGATAGCCGCGCGCGCTTTCACTGGTCTCGAAGGCCACAGTGCCGTCGTTTCGCTTCATGCCGAACAACACGGCCGGCAGGCCGAAGCGCCCGGCAGCCTCATTGCACACCAGCTGCATGATCTCGTCACGTGTCTTGGCCACCAACACCGCATGATCGACCGCATTGCCGATACTGCTGACGGCTTCCGCGTGACGAGTGGCGGTGATGTCGATCCCGAAGATGTTGACCGCTGTGGGCTCTCCGCCCTCCCGCGTAGCAGTGGAGTGGAACTGTAGCAGAAGCCGTCTACCCGACTTCGTTATCAGCGGAGCCTCATGCTGTATCGTGTCGATCTTGCCACCCGCAAGCTCAGCCACACGCGCCCGACGCGAGGTGATCTGGTCTTCGGGCACGAACAGCTCGAAGTAGTCCTTGCCGACGACATCCTCGGCCTTGTATCCCATGAGACGCTCGGCGCCACGGCTGAAGATGACGACTCTCGACCGGGGGTCCAACACAGCAACGAACAGATCGGAGTACTCGACCACCTGGCGGGTGAAGTCGCGCTCCCTTCGGAGCTCGCCTTCAACGCGCTTGCGCTCCAACACGTCCGCATTGAGTTCCGCGATCAGATTGGCCTTGACCGCCACCTCTTCGCCCAGTATCTCCATGGCGCGACGGAGTTCAGAGTTCGCCTTCTCAAGGCTCCCGGCCTTCTCCTCCAGCTTGTTGACCAGCCGCGAGTTGTACGCCTGGAGTATCTCGGTCTCATCGGTCAGCTCGGGCTGCCGGGTCTCCCCCGACTCGCTCTCACCGGCAAGCGACTCGATCGAAGCAAGCAACACGTCAGGATCCGTGGGCTTGCGCCAGAAGCCATCGGCGCCAAGGCTCGTGGCAAAGCGCTCATCGGCCGGGTCGGTATACGAGGCGGTGTAGAAGACGAGCGGAATGGACGCCAACTCCGGGTCGCTCTTCCAGAGGCGACAGAGCTGATAACCGTCCATCTTCGGCATGAGGATGTCGGTGATCACGATGTCGGGGCGCGTCTTGCGCGCCGCCACCAGCGCCTGCTCGCCATCTTCGGCCTCGATGGCCTCGTGCCCCCGGGACACTACGATCGAACGGACCAGATACCGACCCGCGGGATCATCGTCAACAACAAGCACCCTCATGTACGCTCCTTTGGTGTGATACCTCTCAACGCCATACCCGTGCGGACAGCCAGGACCAGTTCCGCGGCGTCAGCCCATGCATTGACCACCGTGATAGCCACATCTCCACTGATAGCAGCCCCGACGCGTATGACCGACACTCTCGGACCCTGCGGATCGGTGGCTATCCTCTCCACCAGACCCGTTCCGCCGGGAAGGACCATCTCGCCGTCCACGATAACCACTGCCGGTCTGTCCGCCGCCAGGATATCAAGCGCCTCAGCCGCTGACTGGGCCCATACGACACGAAACCCTGCCGGATGGAGCGCGTACTCGCAGCGCTCCACGAACTCGGGGTCATCAACGACCACGAGAACCTTCCCGTGTTGGGCAGCTCCTTCGTCCGGCGCGGAACATGTGAAGGTTATCGGCATTTCCAGAGTGAACGTTGAACCCATGCCCAGTTCGCTTTCGACCACCAGCGTCCCACCCAGAAGCCCCGCCAGGCGCCGCGCGATAGAAAGGCCCAGTCCGGTTCCCTCGGTAAGCGCATCGTCCCGCGACTGTCCCTGGATGAACTCCTCGAAGATGTCCTCGTGCCGGTCCCGCGCGATCCCCGGGCCGGTATCCTGCACGCTGAAACGCACGCGGTCGTCATGTACCGTGACGGCCAGGGTCACAGAACCGACCGTGGTGAACTTGACAGCGTTACCGACCAGGTTGAGGAGCACCTGCTCCACACGGCGACCGTCAGTGAACAGCTCAAGTCCGGGCTGATCGACGTCCGTCTTCCAAACAAGGCCCCTCTCAAGCGCCAGGGCTGCCGCGGCATGCCCGACATGCTCGACGATAGCCGAGACGAGAACCGGCTCGGGATGGACTTCTGTGCGCCCGGCTTCGATCTTGGACAGGTCCAGGATGTCGTTTATCAGCTCGAGCAGATGCTGGCCGGCTCCGTGGGCCATGGTGAGCTGCTTGCGCTGCTCTTCGTTCACCGGGCCCGCCAACCCGTTCAACAAGATCCCCGTGAAACCGATGACGGCGTTGAGAGGCGTGCGCAGCTCATGACTCATGTTCGCCAGAAACGCGCTCTTGGCCTGAGTGGCTTCAAGCAGGTCCTCGTTCAGGTTGCGCAGGTCCTCGGTGCGCTCATCCACGAGCCCCTGCAGGTTCTCCCGGTAGCGCACGAGCTCAGCATGGATGCGGTATTCCTCGGTGACGTCTTGCAAGACCGCCATGACGCCCGTCACCGAGCCGTCCGGGTCCAGTAGCGCCGCGCTGTACAGCTTGATCCGAAGGTCACGTCCGTGAGAGTCCCGTCTGATGACCTCCACGTCTCGAAGAGTCTCCCCTCCCAAGACCCGCTGTCGCAGCAAGCGGTACTCCTCGCCTTGATCGGGGCGGACGATGGGGTTCGGTCTGCCCAGCACCTCCTCGGCGGTCCAGCCGAAGACCTCCGTGGCTGCAGGATTCCAGATCGTGACGAGCCCCTGGCGATCGATCGCGACAATAGGCACCGGAGCCACGCGGATAAGCGCGCCAAGGAACTCCATGGACTCTCGAACGTTGCGGGAAAGCGCCTCTCTCTCCGTGACATCGCGAGACACCCCGCGATAGCCCTTGAACACGCCGTCTTTGTCACGGACGGGAAGCACGGTGCTCTCGATTATCTTCGGCGAAGACCCGTGGTGAAGGACGTGGGTGCGGATCGGCTCATAGGGAGGCTGGCCGTCCCTGATCCTGGCCAGGGCCTCCGCAAGCGCGGGCCGGTCATGCTCGGCCGTCAGCTCCATCATCGTCTTGCCAAGCACCGCCCCGGACTCAAGGTCCAGCAGATCCTCGCATTGACGCCCGATGAAGGTGCACCTGACCTGCTCATCCGTCTCCCACACCACATCGCTCACTGACTCGATGAGGTCCCGGTAGCGGGTCTCGCTGTCCAGAAACCCACGTGCGGACGACTCGATGCTACGGGAGACACGGCGGATAAGCAGGTACAGGACCCAGGCGGTTACCGCCACGAAGGTGAGTCCTTTGATGGTCGAGAAGAGCGCGCTTGATGTGACGTCCAGCCCGATAGCGAACAAGGCGGCATCCGAGAGCAGTATCCACAGCGCGGCGAATACCGCATATCCCAGCGAGATACGCATGGCGTACGAGCGTTTCACCGCACTCCCTGCCTGTTGAGGGTCAACAAACCCGTCGCATGTCCACGGTAGCACGATGCCCTACAACACCAACCGCCTAACTGACGGGCGGCATGACGATCGGGACGATCTCGTCTCCGGCTTCGGTGCGACCCATGGAGTCTGGCTCAAGACGCCTGAGCCGGCTCGCCAGGTCATCCGGCAGCGGGTCGCGCAATGAGATCTCCTCGCCGGTGATGGGATGGGTGAGCTCCAGCTTGTAGGAGTGGAGGAACTGTCGGGTCAGCCCCATGTCCGCCTTCGGGTGGTTCCTGCCGTACATCTGATCGCCCACCACGGGGTGGTCGATGTATGCCATGTGCACGCGGATCTGGTGCGTCCGCCCGGTGTAGAGCTTGCACTCCACCAGCGTATAGCCGTCGTCATGGACTCCGGCCATGAAGCGCTCAAGCACACGGAACGTCGTCACTGCCTGTTTGCTGGACGGACCGTCGTTGACCGCCATCCGCATCCTGTCTTTCGGATGCCTGCCGAGAGGAGCGTCCACGATGCCCGACTCAGGAGCGATGTAGCCGTGGACCAGGGTGACATAGCGTCGCTCGATAGCGCGTATCTTGATCGCCTCGGACAGGGCCGCCTGGGTCGCATCGTCTTTGGCGACCATCATCAGGCCGGTGGTGTCTTTGTCCAGCCGATGGACGATGCCGGGACGCTCATCGCCCGCCAGAGTGCCAAGATCCGGACTGTGGGCCAGCAGTGCGTGGACCAGCGTCCCGCTCCAGTGCCCGTGTGCGGGGTGCACCACCATGTCATCAGGTTTTGACAGGATGATGAGGTGCTCATCCTCGAAGCGGATATCCAGCGGGATGTGCTCGGGAGTGAGCGTGCTCGGCTCGCGTTCCGGCATGAAGATCTCTATCCGGTCGCCCGCACGCACCGCATACCGTTTGGAAGCCGAAGTCCCGTCAACGAACACGCAGCCCTTCTCGATGAGTTTGGCGGCCAGCGAGCGGCTAGGCAGGAAGTCGAACTCGGCCATCAGCTTGTCCAGACGCTGTCCGGCCTCTTCGGCTGATACCAGGTGTTCATACGTCTCGCTCACGACATGTCTCCATCGGCATCGGGCGCAGCCTCTTCTTGCAGCGCAGGCGCCTCATCGACGCCCTCGAAGACTGCCTTCGCCTCTTTGGAGAACAGCATCCATATGACAAGGATCGCCACGCCGACATCCAGAGCCGCGTCGGCGACATTGAACACCGGCCACCCGTGTATCTCCATGAAGTCCGTGACTGAACCGGCCACGACGCGGTCGACCAGGTTGCCAAGGGCGCCGGCGGCGATAAGCCCGAAGGCATGGACTATGTACCACTGCTTTGGACGCAGCTTGCGCCAGATAAACGCGATGCCACCCAAGACGAGCAGGGCGACCGCGATGAAGAAGCCCAGCTTGCCGGGAAACAACCCGAAAGCCGCGCCCTTGTTGCTGACGTGCGTGATGCTGAAGATGTCCGGGACCAGCGGGATCGAACGACCAAGTGTCATGGTGGCCCGCACGTAGGCCTTGGATGCCTGATCAAGAACGAGGACCACGAGCACGGTCGCCGAGAACGCCAGTCCGGCGCGGCGATACACTACCGACTCTCCTCCCGCTCTTTGCAAGCGATGCAAAGATCCGCCGAGGGAACCGCCTCAAGACGCTCCACGGGAATAGCAGCGCCACAGCGCTTGCACGTCCCGTACTCGCCACTGTCCACCCGGCTGAGCGCCGAGTCGATCTGCGCCAGTATCTCTCGCGCGTTGTCCTCCAACGACATGTCGAGCTCACGCGCAAAAGTGGCAGAGCCCTGATCGGCCATGTGATCGCGGTAGTTGTTCTCACCCGAGACGTCAGAGAGTGCCTCTTGACCGTCGGTCTCGAACTCCTCGATCTCGGCAAGCAACCGCGCACGCTCCTGTTCGAGCCGCACCTTCAGTGCATCAAGCGTCTTGCTGTCCATGGTCGAGCCTCCCTCGTTCTCACAGGGGGTATCTGAAAAGCGCCCCACGCGGGGCGCCATAGGTCTGTGTGGATTATACCACCTGCCCGTCCGGAAACACGCTCCCGAACGGGCAGGCGCTACGCAGATACGTCAGCCTTCAAGCACGGATGCGCAACGTTCGCACACGCCGCCGGCACCGATCTCCCGGAAGTTCCAGCACCGGGGGCACTTCTCGCCATTGGCGGGCGCCACCTCTACTGACGGCCCGGTACCCTCTACCAGTTCGACCGCCGAGACGATGAACATGTCGGCCAGTTCGCGCGAATCGCGGGCCTTCAAGACGTCGAGGACCTCTGCCGGAGCGGTGATGATGACCCGCGCCTCCTGGCTCTTGCCCACCAGTTTGGCGTTGCGGGCCTCCTCAAGCGCCTTGGTGACCGCTTCTCGCACCTCGAGGACCACGGCGTAATCCACGCGCAGCGCGGTGGCTTCCCCCGCATGCTCCGCTACCGTCTCGCCAACCGTCGTAGGCCAGCCCGCGAGATGCACGGACTCCATGCCCTCTCTGAGCGAGACAGGCATGTACTGCCATATCTCCTCGGCAGTGAAGCTCAAGATGGGCGCGACGAGCCTCACGAGCGACACCAGGACCGACGCCATGACCGTCTGAGCGCTCCGGCGGGAGTTGGAGTCTGCCGAATCGGCATACAGGCGGTCTTTGAGGACGTCGAGGTAGAACGACGAGAGCTCCGTGCCGCAGTAGCCGTAAACGGCGTGATAGACCTGATGGAACTTCCACTCGTCGTAGGACTTCGTCACACGATCCACAAGGTCCGACAGGGTCACGAGCGCATGCCGGTCAAGCTCGGGCATGTCCTCCCATGCCACCGCGTCGTCAGGCTCGAAGTCGTAGAGGTTGGACAGCAGGAAGCGGAACGTGTTGCGGATCCGACGATACGCCTCGGATGTGCGCTCCAAGATCTCATCGGAGACCGAGATGTCTTGGGAGTAGTCGGCAGAAGCCGCCCAGAGGCGGATGGTGTCCGCGCCGTACTTGGCCACGACGTCCATGGGCGAGACGACATTGCCCAACGACTTGCTCATCTTCCGGCCGTCACCATCCACGATGAAGCCGTGGGTGAGCACCGTCTTGAACGGTGCCGCGTCGTACGCGCCGACGCTCGTGAGCAGTGAGGACTGGAACCAGCCTCTGTGCTGGTCCGAACCTTCCAAGTAGAGCTCGGCCGGCCTACGCAGCTCATCACGGGCCTCAAGCACCGATGTGTGCGAGACGCCGGACTCGAACCAGACGTCCACGATGTCGCTTTCTGCGCGCAGCTCGTCGCTCCCGCAACGGGGGCAGACCACGCTCTTCGGCAGGTATTCGGATGGCTTGCGCGTGAACCAGGCGTCCGCGCCCTCAGTCGCGAACAGCTTCTCCACCGCCGAGAAGGTCGTGTCGTCGGCCACCGTCTCGCCGCACTTCACGCACTCGAACACGGGAATGGGCACTCCCCATGCGCGCTGGCGGCTGATGCACCAGTCCGGACGGTCGGTGACCATGGAGTTGATGCGGTTCACGCTCCAGCCGGGTACCCAGTCCACGGCTTTGATCTCCTGCAGAGCCGCGTCACGCAGCCCCGTCTTGTCCATCGAGATGAACCACTGCTCGGTCGCGCGGAAGATGACCGGCTTCTTGCAGCGCCAGCAGTGGGGGTAGCTGTGCGACGTCTTGCCTGCCGCAGCAAGAGTGCCCCGCTCGGCGAGCCACTCGATGATGACGGGGTTGGCCTTGTCCACGTGCTGTCCGGCGAACGGACCGCCGCCCTCGTCGAAGACGCCGTGGTCGTCGACGGGCATGGGCGCCGGAAGGCCGAACTTCATGCCCACGAGGTAGTCCTCCTCGCCGTGTCCGGGTGCGGTGTGTACCGCGCCGGTACCGGTGGAGAGCTCGACGTGATCGCCCGTGATGATGACGCCCTCGACGCCGTCATGCACCGGCTGTTCGTAGCGTAGACCCTGCAGCTTGACGCCCTTGACACGCGCGGGCTCGCCGGACGCGTCACGGACCAGCTCATAGGAGTCCCAGCCGGCTGCTTCGGCAACCGAAGCGACGAGCGCCTCGGCCATCACCAGCACTTCGCCGTCCACCACAACGCCCACGTAGTCGGCGTCAGGCGCCAGGGTCACGGCCACGTTGGCAGGAAGCGTCCACGGAGTCGTGGTCCAGATGAGGACGGCGGTCTTGCCCTTTTCCGAGAAGACCTCGGGCGCGTCCAGCATCCAGAACTTCACGTAGATGCTGTCGCTCGTCTCATCGCCGTACTCGATCTCCGCCTCGGCAAGCGCGGTCTTGCAGCGATAGCACCAGTGGATAGGCTTGCGGCCTTTGTAGACCATGCCGCGACGGTACATCTCGGCAAAGACCTTCACGTCTCCGGCCTCATAGCTCTTGTTGAGAGTGAGGTACGGCTCTTCGAAGTCACCACGAACGCCCAGGCGTTTGAACTCATCGCCCTGGATCTGCACGAACTTCATCGCGTACTCACGACACAGTACGCGCAGGTCGGCCTGGGAGATCTCCTTCATCTTCTTGGGGCCGAGGTTCTTCTCGACCTGGTGCTCGATGGGCTGGCCATGGCAGTCCCAACCCGGGACGTACGGTGACCAGTAGCCACGCATCGACTTGTACTTGACGATGAGGTCTTTGAACACCTTGTTGAACGCGGTGCCCATGTGGATGTGGCCGTTGGCGTACGGCGGGCCGTCATGCAAGATGAACGTCGGTCCACCCTCGTTGGCCTCCAGCGAACGCTTGTAGATGTCGATCTGATCCCAGAACTCCAGCCACTCCGGCTCCCGCTTGGCCAGATTGGCCCGCATGGGGAATTCGGTCTGCGGCAGATTCATGGTCTGTTTGTAGTCGTTGCCCACGTCCTCAAGTCCTCTCATCGGTCGATGGGCCGCAGAAAAAAGAAAACACGCTCGTCCCTATCTGGGACGAAGCGCGTCTGCACTCCGCGGTACCACCCAGCTTGCGCAGGTCTCCCTGCTCGCCACTCGGTCGTCTTGTAACGGAGACATCCGCCGGCGCCTACAAGGCTCTCGCCTTTCGGACCGGGGCTCGGAGGTGATATTCGGCGCATCCTGCCTTGCGGGCTTTCACTATCCCCGCTCGCTTCTCAAGGCGGCTATGCGTCTACTCGTCCTCGTCAAAGCCTCGTTCTTCGCCGCGCGAGTCAGACTCGCGCTAGAGACGGATACTAACCCAGGTCGTGACGCTCGGTCAACGCACGCACCTCTTCTTCCACCAGGAAGAACTCGTTGATCCGGTGCGCGATCGCCGCAGCTTCAATAAAGGTGACACCCGCTCCGAATCGAACGGCTCCACGGGAGGTCTTCACTTCGATCTTGGGCTGTGGCGCCTTCTTATGCCACTGCGGCAGCACGCTGGCGCTGCCTTTGCCTCCGCGACCTATCTTGGCCGGGAGCGTGATCCCCATCCCCGTACGCAGCACCCGCACGAACTCATCATCTATCACGAGCGTCTCGCTGCCGCGGGCCTGATAGAACGCTCCCCACACAGACATGGCGGCCAGTATGTGGATGAAGATGAGCAGGGCCATCGCCACGAACCACGCCAGCACGCGGATGAGGACAGGGTCTATCGGCGCCGCCGCCAGGAAGAACACGCTGATCGCGAGCATCGTGGTCAGCCATGGGACTCCAAACAGGACAGCACCCACGATGAACCGCTTGTTGGACGCGACCGGGACATCGATACGCAGACCGGCGTCGGTGTCGACGACCGCGCGCTCACTCACCGGCAACCCCTCGCGCAGCTCACGTATGAAGCCGGGGGTCATGACGCACCTCCAAAGACATCCGTAAGGTCATCTTCAGTCTTCCCCTCGATCTCAAGCGTCTTATGCCGGGAAGTCTCACCGCGAACGACGTGCACCGCGCTCTTGGGGACGCCCACACGCTTCGCCACGAGCTTGCACACGGACGCGTTCGCCTTTCCGTCTTCAGGCGGTGCGGTCACCCGCACAGACAACTCACCCCCACGCCAGCCGATGATCTCGTTCCGGCCTGACCTGGGGGTGACATGTAAGACTATGCGAGCGGACATCGACCCTAGTCGATCTCCTCGATGTCCAGGTCGTCGTCCCGTTCGCCGAGAGAACCGAAGTCGAGTTTGAACTCGGTCGGGTCTTCAAAGACCGGCTCTTCAGGACCAAGATCGGGCTCCACGACCTCGCCAAGCTGGATCCCGGTCACGAAACCGGACTCCGGCGGCTCGATCGGCTGAGTGTCATCACGGGCGGGCACGGGCTCAGGTCGTGGTGCCGGAGCCGGTTCCGGAGCAAGGGCCTCAGCATAGCTCCTGTGCTCTGCCGCGGACTCCACGGGGGCGACTGGAGCTGGAGCAACGGGCTTCGGTGCGAAAGCCGTCTCCGTGATCTCCACCTCGGCCACGGTCTCTCCACCGGCCTGACCGGTAAGGAGCCGGACGTCCTCGGGCAGCTCTATCTCGCCCACGCTGCGAAGGTGCTTGTCGAGAAGGTCTTTGAATCTGAGGCGGAACTCCTCCTCGGACTGCTTGATGCGCATGAGGTCGTTGGTGGCCTTCTGCTTCTGCTGAAGCGCACCATGGATGACCTCTTTGGCCTTGACCTCGGCGTCTTTGAGTACCACGGCGGCCTCGTGCTCGGCCTTCGCGATGATGTCCTCGGCGGACTTCTGCGCGCTCACAAGCGTGTTGTGCAGCGTGCGCTCCATGTCCTGGTAGCCGCGGACCTTCTCGTCAGCGATCTCGATCTTCTCATTGAGGTCGATGTTCTCTTTGAACAGCCGCTCGAGTTCATCGGCTACCTGGTCGAGGAACTCGTCGACCTCGGTCTCATTGTAGCCACGAAGCGAGTGACTGAATTCCTTGTGGTGGATGTCGAGCGGAGTGAGCTTCATACCAATCGGTCCTTCCTGACCGTCACAGACCTAGACTCAAAAGGATTCTAACCAATAACGGCTGCACGAGTAACTGCAATACAAGCAATGCCACCATCGGCGAGAAATCCAAACCGCCGCCGGTGGGCACGATACGCCTGAACAACCCGATGTAGGGCTCGCACAGCGAACCCAGGACACGATACAGGTCATAGAAGACGCCGCTCGGACGGAACCACGACATGATGACGTACACGAAGATGAGTATTCCGTAAAACGAGATGATCTGGCTTACGATGCTTGCAAGTGACATACGTTAGGACCCCAGTTCCATTGAGCGCTTGACCGCCGCGGCAACAGCTGCCGAGACGCTCGCGCGCATTCCTTCGGTTTCAAGTGCTTCTATAGCTGCGATCGTCGTGCCACCGGGACTGCTCACGGCGTCGATCAGCTCCTCCGGATGCATCCCTGTGCGCTCGATGAGCTCCACCGTCCCGCGAAGGGTCTGCATCGCCAGCAGCTGTGCCGTGTCCCGCGTCAACCCGTGGCGCACACCCGCACGCGCCAGAGCGTCTATGAAAAGCGCCACATACGCAGGCCCGCTACCGGAGATGGCCGTGGCCGCGTCTTGGTAGCGCTCATCCAGCACGAGCGCCTTGCCCAGCGCCCCGAACATCCCGCGCACCATCGCAAGCTGTGCCGGAGTGGTCTCCGTGCCACCGGAAAGCACGCTCATCCCCTCCCCGACCAGGGCGGGGGTATTGGGCATCACACGCACCACCGGCGTGCCTGCAGGAAGCAGCGACTCGATACGAGCGCAGCTCAATCCCGCAGCGATGCTCACCACAACAGCACCGGCGGTGATGTCATCGGCAAGATGCGCCACCACCGCGTCCATCACCTGCGGCTTGACGGCGAAGATGATCACGTCAGCACCGGCGACCGCTTCGTGGCCGTCGGTTACGCATGCGACTCCGTGCGTGATGAACACCGAATGCCGCGCGGTGTCAGGTTCCGAGACGGTGATATCGTCCGCACGTGCTGTGCCTGCCGAGACGAGCCCAGCAACGATCGCCTCGCCCATGCGACCGCCGCCTATGACGGCTATGCGCGGGGTGTCTGCCATGATGCTCCCCTCAGTGGTCTATACGCCCAGATCGAACAGGCCCTTCTCACGCAGCACGCGACGCTGCTCTGACACGTCGACGTTCGCAGGTGTGAGCATGAAGACCTTCTCGGACACCTTCTGAAGACCGCCGTTGAGACCGTACGTCAGGCCCGAGGCGAAGTCTATGAGACGACGCGCAAGGTCGGGCTCGGTCATCGTCAGATTCATGATCACGGGAACGCCGAGCTTGAACTTGTCCGCAATGGCCTGAGCCTCACCGTAAGTGCGCGGATCGACGATCTGCATCTTGACCTGCGGCACGGCCTGCATACCGGGGCCGGGGGACACCATCGAACGACCGGCATCACGTGCACGCTCAAGATCGGGTTCACGGGTGAGTCGCTTCACCGTTGTGTCGCCGCTCTCATAGGGACTCCGATAACTGGGCGCCGGCTCGTAGCCGTCTGCCCCGTCGTCGGCTTCGTCGTAGTCGTCGTAGTCGTCGTACTCGTCACCGAGTCCCAGTCTGGCTTTGATCGAGTCCCACACGCTCACTGTGATCTCCTTGTTCTGGAGTTTATCTGGCAGCTCAACGACCGAAAATGGCGGTACCGACCCTGATGATCGTCGCGCCTTCCTCGATGGCGACCGTGAAGTCGTTGGTCATACCCATCGAGAGCTCGCTCAACTCGACTCCATTGAAGCGCATCCCGTTCAATGTCGCAAAGAGTTCCGAAAGACCCCGGAACACCCAGCGGACGGATTCCGGACGTGAAAGCGGCGCTATGGTCATCAATCCGCAGACCTCGACGCCGTGCATGTCGATGGAAGCGCGGAGCATCTCTTCAGCCTCGTCCGGCTGCACTCCGTGCTTGGATTCCTCGTGCGAGACGTTCACCTGCAGCAAGACCCGTTGCACGATACCCTTCGCCTCGGCCACCACATTGATCTTCTCCAGCAGCTTCAACGAGTCCACGGAGTGGATGAGGTATGCGCGACCGACGACGTCTTTGACCTTGTTGGTCTGGAGCGTGCCGATGAAGTGCCACCGGACATCCGGGAACAGCCCATACTTGCCGAGGAACTCCTGGACGCGGTTCTCGCCGAAGTCCGTGCATCCGGCCGTGACCGCCTGGCGCACCTCAGGGACTCCGACGTGTTTGGTGACAGCTACGATCGTGATCTCTTCGGGACGACGATCGGCGGCATCAGCAGCGTCTATGACCCTGGCACGGACTGAGTCATACCTCTCTGCTATCGCACCCACGGTCCTACGAGTCCGTTTCCGGTGTTCCTTCGCCCATCTGCTCGAACTCGCCGGTCACCATGTAGGTGATACGCTCACCGATGTCCACAGCGTGATCGGCGATACGCTCCAGATAGCGGGACGCCAGCACCATCGAACTCGCCCACTCGATGTCTTCCTCGGCCTGCAAACGTGCCAGCTCGCGGAAGAACTGCTTGTACAGGTGATCGATGGGCTCATCGAGAAGCTCGAGCTTGTGCGCCAGTTCCAGGTCGTTCTTCTCAAGCGCCTCCAGCATGGCTTCCAGCACGCGATGGACCAGATTGCCCTGCGCCTGGATGAGGTCGTAGAGCGTCTGCGGACCTCTGCGGCTCGCTGTACGGCGGGCGGCCTTGGCGATGTTGACGCCCAGGTCACCCATCCGCTCGAAGTGCATGGCGATGTAGGCCAACGAGTGCAACAGGCGCAAGTCGCGAGCCACCGGGAACTGCGTGGCTGTGATCTCCAAGGAATGCTCCTCGATGCCCAGACAGCGCGTGTCCAGGTCGTCATCACCGGCGATCACCTGAGCCGCCAGATCCACGTCGCCCTCAACGAGCGATCGCGTGGCGAGCTTCGTCACATCGATGACGCTACGGCCTATGCCGATGACCTCAGCCTTGAGGTCTTTCAGTTCTTTGCGAAAACCCTCACGCATGGTGATCCGACTCCTCATCTCGCGTTCGGTTTCCCGACATTATAGCCCCCACTCGCCAGGGAGCCAGGCAAGCGACCAACATTTCACCCGGGCGTAACATACCTGACCAGCGACCTACCCGAACCAGACCTGACCAGCGACCTACCCGAACCAGACCTGACCGGCGACCTACCCGAACCGACCCGTGATGTAATCCTCGGTGCGACGATCCTTCGGGCTGGTGAATATCTCGGCGGTCCGGCCGAACTCGACCATCTCGGCGGGCTGACCCGTCTTCTCCTGCAAGAAGAAGGCGGTCTCATCGCTGACACGTGCGGCCTGCTGCATGTTATGCGTCACGATGATGATCGTGATGCGATCCTTGAGCTCGTCCATCAGGTCCTCGATCTTCTGGACCGAGGTAGGGTCGATCGCCGAGCAGGGCTCGTCCATGAGCATTATGTCAGGCTCTACAGCAAGAACGCGCGCGATACACAGCCGCTGCTGCTGTCCACCCGAGAGCGTCAGTCCACCGCGTGGCAGGATCTCTTTGACTTCCTTCCACAGGTTCGCACGCTCCAGCGATCGCTCGACGATCTCGTCAAGCTCCGGCTTCTTGGTCACGCCGTGAAGGCGCGGGCCGAACGCGACGTTGTCATAGATCGACATGGGGAACGGGTTCGGCTGCTGGAAGATCATCCCTACACGACGGCGAAGGTCGACGGGGTCGACACCGGGCGCGTAGATGTCCTCCCCATCCACAAGGATGGTCCCATCGACCTTGGTGCCGGGGATGAGGTCGTTCATACGGTTGAAGCACCGCAGGAACGTGGACTTGCCACAGCCGGACGGGCCGATGAAAGCGGTGACGCCACGCTCCTTGATCCCCACCGTGATACCGGTGAGCGCCTGGAAGTCACCGTAGTAGAAATCCAGGTTCTTTACGCTGATCTTGTCAGCGCGCGGCTTGGTCGCGTCTTCTCGGACATCTGCAGATACGTGCATCATCCTTGCATCCTCCTGTTACGGCGGAGTAGCCAGCGAGCGGTCAGATTGAAGAATAGGATCATGATCATGAGCAGGAGCGCGGTGCCATACGCCGCCGGAAGGTTGATACCCTCCATGGCGAGCATGTACAGGTGTACCGTCATGGGGCGCCCGCTGTCGAGCGGCGAGATAGGCAGGTTGATCGCCTGTCCCATTGTGAAGATGACGACCGCTGTCTCGCCGACCGCACGTCCGGTGGCGAGGATGAGCCCTGTGAGTATACGGGGCATCGCCGCGGGTATGACGATCCGGCTCACAGTCTGCCACTTGCTGGCACCCAGACCATAGCTACCCCAACGAATGTACTTCGGCACCGCGCGGATAGCCTCTTCGGTGGTACGCATGACGATGGGAAGCATGAGGAACGAGAGCGCGAGCGCGGCCGAGATCATCGAGAAACCGATATGCATGGTCTCCACGAACAACGCCAGTCCGAACAGGCCCATGATGATGGACGGCACACTGGCAAGCGAGTCCGCCGCGAATCGGATGATGCGCACCAGACGGCCCTGAACCGCGTACTCCGCGAGAAACACAGCGGCAAGGACGCCGATGGGCGTGACGATGAGCATCGCGAGACCGGTGACATACAGCGTCGACACGATGGTGGGCCAGATGCCTCCCTCGGCATTGACGCCCTGCGGCCACGTGAAGATGAACTCGGGACTGAGCTGACCGATGCCGTTCACGAAGACGTAGATTATGACCGCGCCAAGAACGGCGACGGTGGTGCCTGCACACAACCACAACACCGAAAGCGCCAGGCGATTGGCGATACGCTTGTTCATCTAGCGCTCCTTCTTCCTGCTGGAGATCACGCGCACAAGCGCGACAAGCCCCATGGAGATCAGGAACAAGATGACCGCCATCCCGAAGAGCGCGGTTCGGTGCGTCCCGGATGCGTAGCTCATGTCGATGACGATCTGACTTGTCAATGTGGAGACAGGCTCCCCCAGTCCCTGGTAGAACTGAGGCGCATTGCCGGCCACCATGACGACAGCCATCGTCTCGCCTACAGCGCGTCCCATCCCGAGGATGATCGCATCGATGATGCCGATGCTCGCCGCAGGCAGCAGCACTTTGTAGATGGTCTGCCATGTGGTCGCGCCCATCGCGTAACTCGCCTCACGGATACCAGGTACCACACTGCCCAGCGCATCTTCTGTGAGCGTCGCGATGGTAGGAACGATCATGACCGCCAGGATTATGGCCGCGGTAAGAGGGCCAAAACCGAGTCCACCGGTGACATTAGCTACGATCGGTCGAAGGATGATCAGTCCGAAGAATCCGTACACGACCGACGGGACGCCGGCCAGCAGCTCGACGGCAGGGCGCACGACAGCGCGGACCTTGGGCGAGGCGATCTCCGAGAGGAAGACCGCAGTCCCCACAGCGAGCGGCGCACCCAGAAACAGCGCACCGATGGTGATCACGAGCGTACCGGTCACCAGCGGCAGGATCCCAAACTGGTCAGTGCTTGACGACCAGACCTTGCCGAAGAGGAACGCACCAAGACCGGGATCTTGGATGATCGGCCAGCCGCGGACGCCAACGAATAGGAATATGAGGGCCACGCCTGCGACCGCAGCGGTGGCGCACAGCAAGAACAGGTTCCGCAGCGCCGCCTCTTTGGCGTACATGGATTTGGACATGAGCTTGAGCGTGCTCTTGCTCTCCGATGGGGTGCCCGTTGTCATCGGCTCATCAGCCATCAGAGGCCTCCTTCGCCGTGATGGGGATGAAGCCGGCATCGCGAACCACGGTATCCTGGATGGCAGGCGAGAGCACGTAGTCGAGGTACTGTTTCACAAGACCTGTGGGCTCCCCCAGGGTGAAACAGTGGAGGATACGCGAGATGGGATACGTACCGGCCACGACAGCCTCTTCAGACGGCACGACACCATCGATGACAACGGCCTTCACGTCGTCATTCACGAAGCCAAGCGAGATGTAGCCAACGGCGCCCGGGGCATCAGTGACCACGGCGCGTACCTGACCGGTACCCGGCAAGATGACCGCCCCGATGTCGAAGGTCTCGTCGCCCATCACGATCTTATTGAAAGCCTCGCGGGTGCCGGACGCTTCATCACGATTCACGAGTCCTATCGGCAGATCCGGGCCGCCCAGTTCGCTCCAGTTCGTGTACCGACCGGAGAAGATGTCACGCGCCTGCTCGGTGGTGAGCTCGCGGATCGGGTTCTCCGGATTCACGATGACCGCGATCGCGTCATACGCGATGGGGGTGTCGACCAGTCCGAGGGTCTCCTCCTCGGTCTTGAGATCCCGTGAGGATGTACCGATGTCAGACGAACCTCTGGTCACGGTCTCGATACCTGCCGAGGAACCGACACCGGAAACGAGAACCGAGATCTCAGGATTCTCGTCCATGAACTGCTCGGCAGCGATCTCTGCTATCGGCAGGATCGTCGTTGAGCCGTTCACGATGACCTCGTCGGATGCGGAACCGCCATCGCACGCGGCAAGCGTCAGCATCGAAGCTGTCAGAACGCATGCGAAAGTCACGCGCAGTATCGTGCGTGGGCATGTTGATATAAGGTGTCCCCGCGTAGAGGGGCGTCTGTACTCAGCCATGATCAGAATGATGCTCCGGAAATCGCTGCAATGGCGCAGTGGCGTCCTGTGAGGGCTTCCTCGGCACGGTATGAAAAGAATCTGTCTGTGTTGTCAGCTGTGCACATATCGAGTCGTCTCTGGCTCTCCATCGGCACTCCCGCCCGAACAAGGTCTTCAGCGACCGCGGCCGCCAGATCAAGGCGGCCACAGACCGGAGTCAG
Organism: Coriobacteriia bacterium; assembly: GCA_041595875.1. Lineage (GTDB taxonomy): Bacteria > Actinomycetota > Coriobacteriia > Anaerosomatales > Anaerosomataceae > UBA2279. The sequence goes on along the minus strand of JBFHJN010000001.1, from coordinate 42,544 downwards.
CGTAGCAAATCGGCTGCGGAATTGCGACAAAAGATTATCGCTGACTTCATAGCAGCACTCCCCGATGTGGGCCCCGGTGTAGGCGATCAGGTCGCTCTCCCCTCCTAGCGCCATCAAGGAGCGCACCGCATCGCCGACGATCCCCGCGATCGCACCGCGCCAGCCGGCGTGGACCACGGCTATCGCCGGTACAGACGGCCGAACAAGAATGACCGGCACACAGTCCGCAAAGAAGAGCATGAGTGGCGTATCCCTCAGCACAGTGTAGAGCGCGTCGATCCCGGCCAGTGCCGGGCGGATGTGAGCAAGCGCGGACCCCCCGGCCCCGACGAGCCCCTCTGTCACGCGTTCGATCCCGGTGCCATGCACCTGTTCCGCGCACGTCAAACGAGGCTGCAAGCCCGCAAGGCCGAGCGCCGCGAGGAATCTGGTGCGATTCTCCTCCACCGCCGCCGGATCATCGCCGACGTGGGCAGCAAGATCGAGCGACTCGTACGGGGGCGCACTGACACCGCCGGTGCGCTCGGAGAACGCGACCGTGATGCCGCTCTGAGCGAGAAGATCGTCGTCACGCCAGAATGCGATGCCGTTGATGCTGTGCCTGGTCAGCTCATGCATGTGCTGCACTTCCTACTTGGAACTGGTAAAGGGGATGCTGTTGGGGCACACTAATCGTATACGTTGCGACAACAAACCGTCGCACAAACGTTGCTTACAGAACTGCTGCCGAGAGGGGGTGACTCACAATGAAGCAGTCTTCCAAGTTGTCAGCCTCACTACTCGTCGGTGCGGCCACCGTAATGAGCGCCGTTCCGGCTTTCGCCCAAGACTACAGCTATGACGGCGGAGCGGACGCTGCTGCCGGTGGTCTGGTCTGCGGGATCTATGCATGCATCATGATCCCGGCTCTCCTCATCGGTGTCTTCCAGATCTGGATGCTGATCGATTCGATCATGCGCCAGGAATACGAGTTCCCCAACTCTTCGGGAAACAGCAAGTTGATCTGGATCTTGCTGATGGTGTTCCTCGGCGGTTCTTCGATCTTCTACTACTTCATGGTATTCCGGAAGATCAAGAGGGGTAGCATGACTCCCCCGGCCGGTGGCGGCTATGTTCCGCCCCAGGGTGGATACCAGCCCCCGCCCGGCAACTACCCGCCGCCTCCCGGGACGGGTACTCCGCCTCCGGCGCCTCCGGCGCCGCCGGCACCACCTGCACCTCCCGCGGAATAGGAGAGCAGGCGTACTTGCACTGAAGAGCGCCCGTCCCGCATAAGCGGGGCGGGCGCTTTGTGTTCCGGATGCAAAGAGATCAGGCCGCGACGGCGTAGCCGGAGGACCCGGGTGTTCCGGGACTCCGCAGCCGGAGGACCCGGCCCATACAGCAGGATCGCCGTACGACGAGCCCTCTCACTCGTCGTACGGCGATCCATAGTGAGCGGCTGAGCAGAGAACCCTGCCCGGTCGCGCTTGAACTAGAAACTGCGGCGCTTGAGAAACGCGGGGATATCGAGCTCTTCCTCGGCGATCGGCTCGAAGGTGGGCATCGAGACGCCCTCATCGACCGATTCGAACTCCATGGTCTCTTGCTTACGCTTGGCACCGAAACCGGTCGCTATGACCGTGACGCGTATCTGATCCATAAGCGAGTCGTCTATGACTGCGCCGAAGATGATGTTCGCTTCAGGCGACGCAGCGGCCGCTACCACCTCTGCCGCTTCGTTGACCTCGAACAGGCCCAGGTCGCTGCCACCGGAGATGGAGAGCAGTACGCCCTGCGCACCCTCGATGCTCGACTCGAGAAGCGGGCTGGATATCGCAGCCTTCGCTGCTTCATGCGCCCGGTTCTCGCCGGTGGCAAGACCGATACCCATGAGAGCTGAACCAGCGTCCTGCATGATGGTACGAACATCTGCGAAGTCGAGGTTGATCAGGCCCGGCACGGTGATGAGGTCGGTGATACCCTGGGTGCCCTGACGAAGCACGTCGTCGGCGATCCGGAAGGCGTCCAGTATCGAGGTCTTCTTCTCGGCGACCTGAAGCAAGCGATCGTTCGGGATGATGATCAGCGTGTCGACGTGCTCTTTGAGACGCTTGATCCCCTCCTCAGCCTGCAGCGCGCGCTTGCGACCTTCAAAAGCGAACGGTCGCGTGACCACCGCAACCGTGAGAGCTCCGATCTCCTCTTTTGCGATCTGAGCGATCACAGGCGCAGCACCGGTACCGGTGCCTCCACCCTCGCCCGCAGTGATGAAGACCATGTCAGCGCCCTGGAGCGCTTCTTTGATCTCAGCCTTGTTCTCATCGGCCGCCTGATAGCCCACGTCCGGGTCAGCGCCGGCGCCAAGGCCTTTGGTCAGCCCAACGCCGACGTGTACTTTGTAGTCGGCATCCGACATGAGCAGCGCCTGCGCGTCAGTGTTGACTGCAATGAACTCGACGCCCTTCACGTTGGCTTCGACCATACGGTTGACCGCGTTGGTCCCGCCGCCACCCACACCGACGACCTTGATGACCGCGAGGTAGTTCGCCCCCGTATCCAGCATCTGTGTTCCTCCCAAAGCCGATTGTTGGCCTTGTCTAAACCTCAGGTTTACGTATACTGTTCAATAGCAAATGTCAATCTTGACACAAACCTTACCCTACACACAAGGCGTTTGCAACACTTTCTCATGGCAACCGCAATCGCACTGCGGTGCCCGCAGAAAGAGCAGCAGTATCCCGGGATGGGCAGCTATGTCATAGCCCCCGGGACACCGGGTTGTCGACCGACCGGACGTCGATGAAGATGACCTTCCCCGCCTGCTCGGTCATGATGCTCAGCGCCAGGAATGCTTTCTCCTCCAAGTCGACTGCCTCGCCGATCAGTATCTCGATCGCGTCAGTCGTCAGCAGGGTGGTCTCATCGACACTGGGCGCGGAGATCGCGCGGACCTTCTGCTTGAGCTCCTCGCCTATCCCCATAAGCACCGCAAGGGAACTGTCCAGCGTATCCGACGAAGACTCACGCCCCGGCTTTGGATCGAGCCCCTGTACGTCACGGATCACGACGAGGGTAGCGCTCTCTTCGAAGGACTGCTCCCCGAGCACCATCCCCGAAGCGTCTACAACCCAGAACTTCTCTCCTGTGTCGACAAGAGCCACAGGCGTCCGTTCAGTGACCCTGATCAGCAACGTGTCCGGAAAATCCCTTGTGACAGTCACAGACTCTATCCACGGGTCGCTCTCAAGTCGCTCGACGATATCCCCGCCGGGATACCTCAGCAACGTGGCGTCCTCGGGCACAGCAGCAAGTGCCTGTACCTCCTCGACCGTCAACTGAGATACACCCTCGACGTCGATGGTCTCGATCGTGAACAGCGGCGCGCGATACAGCGCGATGGCTCCGACGATGACCGCCACAAGCGAGACTCCAACGACCAGGACCCGCGTGCGACGCTTCTTCGAACGCTCAGCTAGACGTCGAGCCCGCTCCTCGCGCTTGGCACGTGCTGCGGCGTCTCCCATGCGTGTGGCGTTGTCGCCTCGAGCAGAAGACGCCGTACGGCGACGCCCCTGAGCAGCGGCTTTCGGTCTTTCCTCAACCTTAGGTTTAGGCTGTGGCTCGGCACTAGCGCGTCGGCTCGGCACGCCTGTTCCTACGTGTACCTTTTTGCGATTACCCGAGTTCGCCGAGGAACCGGATCTCTGGTTTGAGGTCGATGCCATACGTATCCTTCACAGTCATCTGTATCTTCCCGACAAGTCCAAGCACGTCCGCAGCGGTCGCCCCGCCGTCGTTGACAATGAAGTTGGCGTGCACGTTCGACACGCACGCTCCACCCAATCTCATGCCTTTGAGTCCGGCTGATTCAATCAAACGTCCTGCTGAATCACCCTCAGGATTGACGAACACGCTCCCCGCACTCGCGACACCAATGGGCTGCGTCTGCCTCCTGCGAGACAAAGACGCCTCCATCTCCGAACGGATCTGGACGGGGTCTGCGGGCGAGAGACGCAACACGCTCTCAAGTATGACACCCCGCTCACGCAGACCGGATGTGCGATACGCCCAGCGTATCTCATCACCGCGTACACGGACGAGGCCGTCGCCCGGCACGAACAGAGTGACCGACTCGGTCATCGCACCGATCCATTGCTCCCGTGAGCCCGCGTTCATGGCAAGCGCACCACCAACCGTGCCGGGTATCCCTACGGCGAATTCCATGCCACCCAGACCCTGAGCGAGAGCATCCTGCACCACATAGGCGAGGATGCACGCGGCCCCGGCCTCAAGGCGATTCCCATCTCGAAGGTGCTTCTTGAACTGCTTGCCCAGGACGACCACGGCTCCCCTGTAGCCTTCGTCAGAGACCAGGAGATTGGTGCCCTTGCCAAGAGTGGTATAGGGTACGTGCTCTTCAGTGAGGACCGCGAGTGTCTCGGCGACATCGGCAGTGGTCTCACAAACCACATAGACATCCGCTGGCCCGCCTATGCGAAACGACGTGTGTTTCGCCATCGGCTCGTTGCGGCGCACCTCGCCTGAGACGTTCCGCGCCAGACGGCTGTATGCGGCGGCTAGCGACACGCGACCTCCCCTGCTCCACCGTCGCGGGCGCCAATCTCGCGCACCAGTTCGCCACCAAGGGTGGTGACATCGCCGGCACCCATCGTCAACACAAGATCACCCGGACGCACGCGGTCTGCGACGTAGCTCGCGATATCGGCGCGATGCGGGAAGTACGCCATGCGGGCATGCGGCGTGTGATCGAGCACGGCGTTGAGCACCGTCTTTCCTGATACGCCGGGCATCGGCGCTTCGCCCGCACTGTAGACATCCATCAGCACGACCTGATCGGCCTGGGTGAACGAGACGCCGAAGTCCGACTTCAGCGCTTCGGTGCGACTGTAACGATGCGGCTGGAAGATAACCCATACACGATCGAACGCCCCTTGTCGTGCGGCGGCAAGAGTGGCGCGGACCTCCGTGGGATGATGCGCGTAGTCGTCCACCACGGTCACCCCGCTCACCACGCCCACCTCGTCGAAGCGACGACGAACACCGCTGAAACGTTCGAGTGCCGACGCGGCGGCAACGGTATCCAGGCCGAGAGCCCATATGGTCGCCAGGACGCCCGTCGCGTTGACCACGTTGTGCACTCCGGGAACCCGGACGTGGGCCTGACATGAGGTGCCATCAGGGAACGTCACCGTGAACCGGTGGCCCAGTCCCACGGGCTCCAGCGCGGCACTGCGCACATCGCAAAGATCGCTCGTGCCATAGGTGACCACACGACGACCCTCTATCTCACGTGCCAGCCCGGGCAGCCCGGGGTCATCTCCGCATACAACGGCCGTACCGTCAGCGGGTACCTTGGCCAAAAACGCCCTGAACGTATCCACGACCTCGGCCAGGTCTTTGTAGTGGTCAAGATGGTCCGCCTCGACGTTGGTCACCAGAGCGACATGCGGATCCATGTACAGAAACGAACCGTCTGACTCGTCTGCTTCTACCACATAGTAGTCACCCGTACCGCAGCGGGCGTTCGCGCCCATGTCGTTGAGCTCTCCCCCGATGAGGAACGTGGGATCGAGCCCCATCCCGTCGATAACGGTCGCAAGCATCGAACTCGTCGTCGTCTTGCCGTGAGTACCGGCCACGGCAAGCGTCTTATCCGAGCCCGCCAGGTGCGCCAGCATCTTCGCCCTTGGCCAGACCTCGATACCCCGTCGGCGAGCCTCCGCCAGCTCGGGATTCGATTCAGGGATCGCCGAGGAGACCACGACCACTTCGGGGTCACCGAGATTGGCCGCATCGTGTCCGATGTGCACAACCATGCCCGCCTCCTGAAGCGCCGTCGCGTAGCGCGAGGCCTTCAGATCCGAACCGGTCACGGTGATGCCCCGGTCATGCAGGACACGGGCGATGCCGCTCATGCCCGCGCCACCCACTCCTATGAAATGCGCGTACGTTCCGCTCACGCGTCTCCTTCCAGTCAGCTCATGACAAGAGCCGATATCATCTACTCTCGGCCGACTGCAACAACAAGGCGGCCAGCTCCCGGGCCGCGTCAGGCCGGCCAAGTTCCTTTGAAGCTGCCGCCATCCGCTCGCGCTGCGCCACATCGATGAGCAGCTCTCGCAACCGGCGGGCGAAAGACTCCGAATCCAGCTCGGCGTCAGCGACCATGATCGCTCCACCGCCCTGGGCGACCGCTCTAGCATTCAGCGTCTGGTGGTCGTCTGTCGCGTACGGATACGGGACGAGCACCGCGGCCCTGCCGATAGCGGTTATCTCGGCGATCGACGTCGCACCTGCCCGCGCCAAGATCGCGTCGCAGGCAGCGATAGCGTCACCCATGCCCTCGATGTACTCGAAGACGTGGTAGCGTTCTGAACCGTCACCGATCGCGGTGATTCTCTCCTGAACCGAAGCGGCCTCAATCCTACCCGCGACATGTACTACCTGCAAACCGCTGATGTCCATCAAAGAAGGCCAGAGCGCCACCATCGTGTCATTGATGTGACGCGCTCCCCTGCTCCCTCCGAAGACGAGGAGCAACACCGCGTCTGCCGGGATCTCCAACTGCGCGCGCCCGGTCGACCTATCTGCCGAGAGAACCGCCGACCGCACCGGATTGCCCGTGAGCACCGCGCGCTCCGGCCGCCTCAGGTGTGACCGCGACTCTTCGTAAGTGATCGCCACTGCGCGAGCCCAGCGGGAAAGCAACCGGTTGGCAAGCCCGGGAACCGAGTTCTGCTCGGCCAGGACCAGCGGGGTGCGGGTCAGAAGCGCTGCGACTCCCACCGGTAGCGAGACATAGCCGCCAAAACCCGACACGACATCCGGGCGATATCGACGGACAAGAGCCACTGCCCGCACAAGCGACACAAGAACGGTCAGGCCGGCCGTGACCAGGGTCCACGGACGCGCCCGATCGAACCCCTTTGACGGCACCGAGAAGAACTCAACGCCCGCCTCGGGGACGAGACGGGCCTCAAGACCGTGCGGCGTGCCGACGAATCCTACTTCATGCCCGCCGTCGGCCAGCTGCTCGGCCACCGTCAATGCCGGATAGATGTGACCCGCTGTTCCTCCGCCGCTCATCAGTACTCGCACGCGCACTTCCCTTGCTCTCGGAGATACTCTTACCCTTGGCGCGTCCAGCGCCCGTGGAATGTCTGGAGACCGCTACGATAAGGCCGATACAGCCCATGGTGAACGTCAGAGAAGAACCGCCGTAGCTGACCAGCGGCAACGGGATGCCTGTGATCGGCATGAGCCCGGTGACGGCGGCCATGTTCATCACCGCCTGCGTCGCGATCATCGCCGTAAGCCCACCGGCCATCAGGCGGCCGAAGGGGTCCTTGCAGTCAAGCGCGATACGTGTGCCCGCATAGGCGAACACGACGAACGCCGCCACGACCCCGACAGTACCCAACAGGCCCGCTTCCTCACCGATGATCGCGAAGATGAAGTCGGTGTGCGCGGCAGGCAGATACGAGAACTTCTGCCGAGACAACCCCAGACCCACACCCGTGATGCCTCCGGAGCCGAACGCGTAGATCGCCTGGATGATCTGGTACCCGGTCCCTAGAGGGTCCGTCCAGGGATCGAGGAAACCGGTCACGCGATCCATGCGGTAGCCTTCGACAAAGATCATGAGAACCGCCAACGCGGTCCCTCCGATACCCGTGGTAAGCAGAACACGCCAGTCGATGCCACCCAGCCACAGCAGCAGAAACACCGCGATCAGGATGGACATCGTCGTGCCCATGTCAGGCTGGAGCATGACCAGCACGACCACCGGCGTGAGCATCGATAGCAGCCGGATCAAGAACTGCTTGCCGTCGATATCACGACGGTTGTACTTGGCAAGCAGTACCGCTGTCACAAGCAGACACCCGAGTTTGGCGTATTCGGAGGGCTGCAGAGGGATTGAGCCCGCAAGCAGCCATCGCTTGGCACCTCCCGCCTCGATACCGATGAACGGAACCAGCACAAGTCCGATCAACGAGACCGCCCACACGGCCCAGGCGCCCAACTCCGCGTTAAGCAGTCCTTTGGTCCGGAAGTTCCATCGCGATGCGAGAAAAAGCGCTGCCATACCAAGAGCGACAAAGCGGAGCTGGCGCCAAAGATAGTAGTAGCTGTCTCCCTCTTTGACATACGCCGAGACCGAGGATGCCGAGTAGATCATCAGCAGCCCACCGAGAAGAAGCGCCATCGAGGCTCCCAGAAGCAGATACGTGGGTGAGCTCATCGCCTTGACGCGACGGGCCACCTCACTCACCGCCCTGGCTCATCGAAGCGACGATCTCTCTGAAGCGATCGCCGCGCTGCTCGTAGTCGTCGAACTGGTCGAACGAAGCGCAGGCCGGAGAGAGCAAGACGACGTCGCCGGGATGAGCAAGCTCGAAGGCCGCGCGGGTCGCCTGCAATAGGTCTACCGTACGCACGATCGCGAACTCCTCGTCGCCGAACGCCGACGCTATGTCGGCAGCAGACTCGCCAAAGACGACGACCGCGCGGCAACGCTCGCGCACTTTCTCGGCGAGCGGTCGGAAGTCGTTACCTTTATTGCGCCCCCCGAGCAGCACCACGACGCCCCGGTCAGCAAACGACGTCAATGCCTTGAGCACGGCATCGGGATTGGTCGCCTTGGAGTCATTGAAGAACTCCACTCCTCCGATGTCCCCAACAGGCTCAAGCCGATGCGCCACCGGCCTGAAGGTACGCAGACCCGCCCGGACGCCTTCAAGGCTTGCACCGGCCGCGAGCGCCGCGGCGGCGGCGGCCAGCGCGTTGCTGACGTTGTGCTCTCCTCGGATGAGAAGATCGTCGGTAGAGACGAGTTCCACGAGCGCATCGCCGTCATCCAGGCAAAGCATGCCGTCGACCACCGTGGCCCCATACGGCAGCCGTCGGGTCTTGCTCACACGGCGTACGCGCACGCCCTGGGCCTCGACGAGATTCGCATAGGGAGCCGCGCCTTCATCATCGATGTCGATCACGGCAGTGTCCCCCGCCTGCTGATTGGCGAACACCTTGGCCTTGTCGGAGGAGTAGACCTCCAGCGAACCGTGCCAGTCGATGTGGTCCGGTGTGATGTTCAGCAGGACCGAGACACGTGGATGGAAGTCGTGGGTGTACGCCAGCTGGAACGATGACACCTCGGTGACCAGGACCGTCGCCGGCCCCACCTCGGCGACAAGCCCCGTGGCAGGTGAACCGATATTGCCCACCGCCTCGCAGGGCACGCCGGACTCCCGCAGCAGATGTGCTACAAGCGAGGTGACCGTGGTCTTTCCGTTGGTGCCGGTGATAGCCACAAAAGGCGAGACCGCGAGCCGGTAGGCGAATTCGACCTCCGAGAGGATCGGCACTCCCAGCGCGACCGCGGCCAGCATCAGCGGACTGCGCGGCGGTATGCCGGGGCTCACGACGATCAGGTCCACATCATCGGGAAGCTCAACCGTACCCAGACGGACGTCGACGCCGCATGCGTGCAGCGCTTCAGCCCGCTGCGCCAGGCCCGGACCCTCGTTGGCATCGACCGCGCTTACGCGCACATCGATGCCGGAGGCCGCATCCGACGCAAGACGTTCCGCCACGGCCATCCCCGAACGACCGAGCCCCAGTACGAGCACATGTCCCGTGATGGCAGACATCTAGGTCCACACCGATCCCACGAAGTAGAGAGCAAAACCGCCGCCGGCCATGATCCCCGTGATGATCCAGAAACGGACCATCACCTTGGTCTCGCTCCAACCCTTCATCTCAAAATGGTGATGGATGGGGGCCATGCGGAAGATCCGCTTGCCGGTCAACTTGAAACTGGCGACTTGCAAGATGACCGAGAGACCCTCGATCACATAGATGCCGCCGATGAGCACCGAGAGCAGCTCCGTCTTGGTGACGATCGCCAAAGCGGCAACCGCAGCACCAAGGCCCAGAGAGCCGGTGTCTCCCATGAATATCTCGGCGGGGTAGCTGTTGTACCAGAGGAATCCTATGCAGGCACCCGCGATAGAGGATGCGAACAGCGCGACCTCAAGGTGGTTCTGGCGGTAAGCGATTGCGGCGAACGCCAGCATGATGATCATCACCGTACCGGCCGCCAGGCCGTCCAGACCGTCCGTGAGGTTCACTGTGTTCGAGAACGAGATGATCATGAAGAACACAAGGCCCACATACAGCCAGGGGATGCTCAGCTCAAAGCCCCCGATCGCAAAGGTGCTCGCAACGACACCGAGGTCGAGCTCTGAACCGAACGGAAGAGCGACGACGGGCGAGATATGTGCCCAGTTGACCGCGATGATGCCAAAGCTCGCAGCGATCACCGCCTGCCCGAAGATCTTCGCTCTGGGACGCAGCCCCAAGGAGCGCTCATGAACGACCTTAGCGTAGTCGTCGACGAACCCCAGCAAGCCACACCCGATGAGGACGATGAATGCGATGATGCCGAGACGACCGACGTTGCCCATGCCCAGATAGACGATAGCCACCACGAGCAAGATCAAGACGCCACCCATCGTGGGCGTCCCCTGCTTCACCAGATGACCTTGAGGTCCATCTGCACGGACTTGCTGACCGATGTTCCGGAAGCGCAGCAAGCGTATCCACAACGGGAAGAGCATGCCGGAAAGCAGCATCGCAGCGATGGCAGCCAGGAAGACCTGGTAGGTAGGATAGCGCGCTATGTCAGGTATAAAGTTAAACATGAGGTTGAGTTATTCCTTCGACGACGCGTTCAAGACCCATCACACGGGATGCCTTCACCAAGACCACATCTCCCGACTCAAGCAGATCGTCCAGCACTCCGCTCGCCTCCTCGGCCGTGACACACGGACGCACGAACTCAGGGTCCATCCCGGCAGCCGTAGCTCCTTCGGCGATGCGTCGTGCGCGCTCACCAACCGTCACCAGTGCCTGAAGATGCAGCTCAGCGACGTACTCCCCCATCTTGAAGTGAGCAAGCTCGCTCAACGACCCAAGCTCCGCCATATCGCCAAGAACGGCCACCCGCTTGCCGGTCGCCCCGATCTCAGCGAGTGTCTGCAGTGCAGCCTTCATCGAGGTGGGATTGGCGTTGTACGCGTCATTGACCACATGTATTCCGGATGCGCTCGAGAAGGTCTCCATGCGCATCTTCGTGAAGACGGCCGCCTGGAGCCCATCCACGACATCGCGAAGGCTCAACTTCAAGTCGAGACCGAGAGAAGCGGCGGCGAGTGCATTGTATACGTTGTGCCGACCGGGGACATTGAGGACGACATCCGCACAGCCCTGTTCGGTCACAAGCGTGAACGAGGCCATGCCTTCCTCGCTTACAGCGATACCCTCCGCCCGGACGTCACACGTAGGCCCTGTGCCATAGCGGGTGATCGGCGCTTCCGACATATCGGCGAGCAGATCGGACCACCCGTCATCTCCATTGAGAAACACCCTTCCCCGCTCGGGAATGGCGTTCACGAGCTCGCCTTTTGCCGAGGCGATCGCTTCTTCGCTACCAAGGATCTCGACATGACTGACACCGACGTTGGTCACCAGACCTGCGGTGGGACGGGCGATATCGCACAGGGACGCTATCTGTCCCCTGCCCCGCATCGCCATTTCCACGACGAGGACCTCGGTCTCGGCCGACGCCTCCATGATCGTGAGCGGAACGCCAAGCTCGTTGTTGCGGTTCGCTTCAGTCGCGACGACCTTCAACCGGGTACCGAGGACCGAACGGACGAAGTCCTTGGTCGTGGTCTTGCCCGTGGACCCGGTGATCCCGATCACGGGACACTGCAGCCGTTCGCGATGATGCGAAGCCAACGCCTGCACAGCGGAGAGCGCATCGTCGATAAGCACCAACGCCACGTCTTGCCGACGTGAGGTGGCCACCAGCTCCCGGAACCCGTCGTCGTCCCGCGTCACGATCAACGCCCGCGCACCCGCCTCGAGAGCGGGCTTCAAGAACGCATGTCCGTCAGCATGCTCGCCGGAAAAGGCCACAAAAGCCGCACCTGGAGTCACGTCCCTGGAATCAGTGGCCAGTCCATTGACCATCGTCTCCTCAGAGCCGGCCAGCAATTCGCCACCGACGACATCGCACAGCACACCTACCGAAAGCGTCAGCACAGCGTCTCCAACTCCTCTCGCGCCACTTCGCGATCGTCGAAGTGAATGGTGCGGTCGAGGAATACCTGGTAGTCCTCATGACCCTTCCCCGCAATCAACACAGAGTCCCCGTCGCGTGCTTCTGCAAGCGCCATAGCGATAGCGCGACGCCGATCCACTTCCACCGAGTACTCCGTGCCTGTGGGCCGCAGTCCATCCTCTATATGAAGGATGATTCCCACTGGGTCCTCGGTCCGGGGGTTGTCGCTCGTCACGATCACCAGGTCGGAGCCCTCTCCTGCCGCAGCGCCCATCAACGGGCGCTTCTCCGGGTCCCTGTCTCCACCGCAACCGAACACAGTGATGACCCTCCCTGTGGTGACCGCCCTCACCGCACCGATCGCCTTGTTAAGGCTGTCCGGCGTATGCGCGTAATCGACCAGCACCGTGAACGACTGGCCCGCATCGATCCGCTCGAGTCTTCCGGGCACCTGCGGTGCGCTCTCAAGTCCGGCAGCGATGGTCTCAAGGTCTATACCAAGCACCAGAGCGCATCCCGCAGCAACCAGGGCATTACTGACGTTGTACTCGCCGGCCAGCGGGAGACGGATGTCGACCTCTCCGACCGGCGTCGCCAGCGTGAATCGAGTCGAGGCGGCATCGGGTCTCTCGGCGTATGCGCGTACATCAGCATCCGCGCTCCGACCCACTGTCAGCGTTATGTCGAGTTCGGTCGCCAACATGCGTCCGTACTCGTCATCGACATTCACCACCCGCCCGGAGACGTCCAGGTCGCTCAGCAACCTGCGCTTGACGGCGAAGTACTCCTCGAGTGTGTGATGGTAATCAAGATGGTCCTGCGTCAGATTGGTGAACGCGGCGACGGCGAAATGCACGCCGTCCACGCGATGGAGGTCGATGGCGTGCGATGAAACCTCGATGGCGGCGGCATCCACTCCATGATCCAGCATCTCGCAGAACAGCGCCTGCAGATCTGCCGACTCAGGCGTGGTACGCGCCGAGGAGAGCCTCTCACCGGCGATACGCGTCTCTACCGTGCCGATGATACCTGTAGTGCGGCCTGCGGCCCTCAAGATCGCGTCCACGAGATATGTCGTGGTGGTCTTGCCGTTGGTCCCCGTGATGCCCACAACGTCCATACGCGCGGTTGGCTGCCCGTACGCGCGCGCAGATACAAGCGCAAGGGCCTGCCTGGCGTCAGGCACGATAGCCTGGGGCAGATCGACGTCCACCGGATGCTCCACGACAAGCGCTGCAGCACCCTTCCCGGCGGCATCGGCGGCAAAACTGTGACCATCCACCTTGAATCCGGGAATGCAGAAGAACGCGTCGCCTTCGCGGACGCGGTCGGATCGGTATGCGACGCCGCCGACCACGGGATCACCCGTGGTCATGATCGCTTCGATATCAGCCAAGAGCGCCGAGAGAATCGTCTCATCCACCGCATTCCACCGCTCGTGAGTCGCAGTATTCTAGCATAGCCACAGCACTCCTCAGCTCAGTCGTCCGTAGCCTGTGACCCGGCTGTTACCGATGTCGAATCGCTGCTCATCCCAGCGCTCGGTGGCACCTTCAAGTGCGCCACGCAAAACGACGCCAGGTTGCTGAACGCAGGCGCGGCAACGGCGCCTCCGTAGTAGCCGTTCTTGGGCTCATCCACCGTCACGACGATCAAGACCGCAGGGTCATCGGCCGGTAGGAAGCCCGAGAACGACGCAACGTACTTGCCTGCGGCGTATCCAGCCACGCCGTCGGTTCGGGCCTTCTGCGCCGTCCCCGTCTTGCCGGCAACCTCGTAGCCATCGACCTTGGCGGCAGACCCTGTACCCTCCGAGACGACAGCCTTCATGACCTCGCGCATGTCAGCCGCCGTGTCTTCTGAGATCGCTCGCGTGGTCGGCCATGAAAGCTCTTGATCGGGCGAGTCCGGCATCGACCGCAAGAAGTGCGGGGTCACCAGTTCGCCCCCGTTGGCGATGACAGATAGACCGCGGGCCAGCTGCAACGGCGTCACAGAGATGCCCTGCCCAAAGGGGATGTTCGCGATCGAGGACGCCGACCACTTGTCCACAGTGGGCAGATACCCGGTCGCTTCACCCGGGAAATCGACGCCGGTCTTCTCGGTCAGGCCGAAGAGGGAGAAGTAGTCGTAGAGCTTCTGCTCACCCAGCGCGAGTCCGAGCTTGACCGCACCGACATTGGAGGAGTTCGTGACGATCTCCGTGAGCGACCAGTCCACACGGTCGCGGTCATGCGACTCGTGGATAGTGCGCCCACCCACCTCAAGAGTAGACGGCAGGTCGAACATGCTCGTGGGCGTGAACAGGCCTTCCTCGATGACGGCGGCGGCCGTTATGGACTTGATGGTGGATCCGGGCTCATACGAGTCCACTATGGGTGTGTTGCGGTACGCTGACTCGTCCGCCTCCCCGAACTCATTAGGGTTGAACCCGGGAGTAGACGCCATGGCCAGGATCTCCCCGTTGTCCGGGTCGATGATCACAACCGAGCCGCCTTTGGCGTCCCACTCTTCTACCGTCTTCTCAAGCTCCAGATGGGCCTGGTACTGAATGTCTTTGTCTATTGTGAGCACGAGGTTCTGGCCGTCGATAGGCGCCTCTTCGTACGTCACTCCATCGGGGATCGGTATGCCGCTGCGCCCACGCTCGGCGATAAGCCGCCCCTCCACACCAGACAGGACCTCGTCATAGTACTTCTCTAGTCCGGCTAGCCCCTCATCATCAATGCCAACGAAACCCAACACCTGACATGCGAGTTCATTCGATGGATATACGCGGTTCGAGTCCTCCAGAAAGGCGATACCGGCCAGATCCAGCGCCTGGAGTGCATCCGCGGTCTCCACGGAGACTTTTCGAGCGATGTAAACGAAGCTGGTGTCCTTCTGCAGCTTCGCCAGATAGTCCTCACTGTCGCCGCCCAGTGTCTCGGCGAGTTGAGTCGCCACACCCTGGGGATCGGTCACCTGCGCCGGAACCGCGTAAATGGTCCGCGCGTCCATCGTCACCGCGAGCGGTTCACCCTCACGGTCGAATATCGAGCCTCGCCGAGGCGTAAGAACCACGTCCCGCGTCCGCTGCTGTTCAGCAGCCTCAGCGTACTCGGGAGCTTTGATGACCTGGATGTATACGAGACGTCCAACCACGGCGGCAAGGGCCAGCGCCACGATGACGAACAGGCCGGCGTAGCGACCGACATGAGGAGTTCGCGCCGCTGCCCGTCGTTTGCCGGTCACCGTCGCCTCCTTTGCAGGGCTGTCATCACTTGACTGAAGCGATGCCGACGTCGCCGACCAACAGTACCTGAGCCTCACCCACGGCTACATCCATGACGGTGGAGATGACGCTGGCCACCGTCGTGGACTTTGCGGACCCGGTCTCGGCGACCTTCTCTGCGGACGGCTCTACAGTCGGTTCATCACCGGCCTCGACAGCGGGGAGGTCGATATAGCAGACCTCATCCGGTTGTGCCATGTTGAGCGACGAGCTTGCTATCGACTCGATCCGTGACGGAGCTGCAAGAGTACTGCGATCAGCCTCCAGGGCTGTGGCGACCTGCTCCTCGGCCTTGATCACTGCGAGCAGGTCGTTCGCGTCGATAGCCGCCTCCTGGGCCTGGACGGCAAGAGTGATCCGCAACATCCCGACGATCGTCAGAGCCGCCATGACCACGCAGAACACGCGGAAGGCGGAAGCTGCATCCTTGCTGTGTGCGCTGCGAGCGTTACGCTTCGTTGCCGGCCGGACGTGCGACTTGACGAGTCGAAGCTGCGGGCGCGCGGCCACCGCATGACGGCTCGTGAGCTTGCGTGCTGCCTCCCCCACGTCCGCGCCTCCTCTCCTTCTCCGTCAACTCACGTCGTGCTATCTGCCAGCTTCTCCGCCACCCGCAGCTTTGCGCTGCGTGCACGCGGATTCACTTCTATCTCAGCCGTGGTCGGAACCACAGGCTTTCGTGTAACGATTCGGAGTACCGGCGAGTTCCCGCACCTGCAGATGGGCAGATCGGGAGGACATACACACCCCCCGGCGTGCTCGGCGAAGATCTGTTTGGTGATGCGATCTTCAAGCGAGTGATAGCTGATCACAGCAACGCGTCCGCCGGGTCTCAGCCATCGTATTGCGGCCCTTAGACCACGCTCCAAGACGTCGAGTTCGCCATTGACCTCGATCCTGAGCGCCTGGAACGTCCGGCGGGCAGGATGTGGGCCCTCTCGGCGGGCACCTGCCGGAATCGCCGCCTTCACGATCTCGACGAGTTCCGCAGTCGTCTCGATGGGTTGGCGGGCACGCGCGGCTACGATGAATGCTGCGATGCGCGTGGCCCACCGTTCCTCGCCGTAATCTCGAAGGATCCGTGCAAGGCTTCCTTCGTCGTACTTGTTTATGACGGCGGCCGCGGTAGGCTGCGTCGATGAGGTGTCCATGCGCATATCGAGCAAGACATCCTCGTGGTATGAAAAACCGCGGCCGCGTACGTCCAACTGGGGTGAAGACACGCCGAGATCGAACAAGAAACCATCGACGTAGGGGATCCCGGCCTCGACAAGCAAGTCGTCAAGATCTCCGAAGTTCCCCTTTATCAGTACTGTCTGCTGGCCGAGGCGGAGTGCGTCTGCTGCTGCGGCAAGTGCGGCGTCATCTTGGTCGATTCCCACGAGAATCCCCGTGGGCGCGATAAACTCTGCCATCCGCTTCGCGTGTCCTGCCCCGCCTAAGGTACAGTCGACGATGATCGATCCGTCATGGAGTGGTAGCTGCTGTGTGACCTCGGCCAGCAAAACTGGGGTGTGCCGGTATTCCATTTTCAAGGCCCTACAAGATTCCGAGCTCGGCAAGTTCCTGTGTCACGTCTTCGATCTGATCGGTCGTCTCTCCGTTGTAGGCTGCCCACTTCTCGGCATCCCACAGCTCGATCCGATCACCGTTACCGATAACCGCGACGTCCTTGTCGAGTCCGGCGTACTCACGAAGGTTCGACGAGACCGAGATGCGGCCCGCCGAGTCGAGTTCAGTCTCCAAAGCGCCAGACGAGAAGAAGCGCCGCACCTTGCGGAACTTGGGATCGAAGTCCCCCCTGTCGGTCAGCTGACCGAGGAACTGGGTGTACTCGTCGGACGAATGCACATACAGGCAGTTCTCAAGCCCCTTGGAAACGACAAGGCTACCCGTCATCTGCGCACGGAACTTGGCAGGCAGCGAGACACGTCCTTTGGCGTCCAGCGTGTGCTGGTGCTCGCCTAGAAACATCCCGTCCCTCCCTGCTCCTCCGGGGCCCACCTTACGAGGCGGTGTACACCTCGACAGGCACAACTCTATTCCACTTCATCCCACTTTGCAACACTTCGATGGGAAAACACCCCACCATCCTCCACCGGTCTGACACTCTTCGCCACAAACTGCCAAACATAGGCAGAACCCGACGTGCGAATCGAGCGTCTTAAGTAGTGCAGGCAGGAATCGGACGTTGATAGCGGAATAGAAGAAGGTGAGGAAACGCTCCAGATACGGGTAGTTGCCCGCATAGGACTTGGAGCGATAGAATCGAGTCATGTCCGCGGGCTCTCTGGAGGTGAACCGCCCCCATGTCACTGCTCATAGCTGCTGGACCCGTTCTCGGCTACAACGTCGCGAGTATCGTATTTCAGTTCCTTGTAGTCGCCTTCTTCGCTGTCATCGCGATCGCGATCGGCTTCCTCGTCTACGCTGCAAAGCAGCTCAAGGCGCGCGAAAGCTCCGTCAGCGAGTAGCGAACCCGCTATCATCGCACCACCGACGCCCCACCGCCTGCATCCAGTAGGCGGCTTGGGGCGTCTTTTGTTGGGGATTACGGTAGTGTGGGACGTGAAGACCCACCGGGAAAAGGAGTTCACGATGTCTCGGATCCGCTCAAGAACCTTCGTATCCACGGTGCTCGTATGTGCGCTTCTCGCGCTTGCTGGCTGCTCGGCGATCAGCGGAGACAGCTCAGACAGCGTGACTACCATCGATCAGGAGTTCGCCGGAGCACCCGAAGAGATGCCGATGACCTCGGACGGTGTCATGAGCAAGAACTCCGAGGACGAGATGCTGGCTACTGACACTGCGGAACGTTCCGGAGACGTCGCCGTCGACGCGACCGATCGGCTGATCATCCGCAACAAGACGATGCGCATCGAAGTGGAGGAGGTCGACTCGGCAGTCTCGGCGATCGAGAAGCTCGCCGCCGACCACAACGGGATCATCACGGCCATGCAGGTCGCCACAGACAATGACACGCCGGTCTACCGGTATGACGAGACCACCTACTCCGATGGCGCGGCCCTACGCGGGTATGTGACCGTCCGTGTCCCTGCCGAGAGCTACAGCGCATTCCTCAAGGGCGTCACAGGTATCGGCACAGTGCTTTATCAGGCCGAAGACGCTCAGGACGTCACACAGCAGCATGTCGACATGGCCGCCAGACTGGACAATCTGATCGCCGAGGAGACCCGTCTTCGCGAGTTCTTCGACTCGGCCACCAACGTCGAGGAGATGCTCTCGATCGAGCGGGAGCTCTACCGTGTCCGCGGCGAGATCGAAAGCCTCGATGCTCAGGTGAAGTACCTGGAACGACAGGCAGCCATGGCTACGGTGACGATCGACCTGACCGAGCCCAAGCCTCTCGTTCGCCCGTCCGGCGATGACTGGGGCTTTGGCGAAGCCATCACAGACGGCTTCCGTGGCGCTGCCGGTGTCGTTCGCGTGGCCATCATGCTGGCCATCGCCACCGCGCCTCTGTGGCTGCTCGCGCTCCTGGTGTTCTTCGTAGTGCGCACCCTGCTGCGCAAACGAGCGCTCAAGCGGTCACAGGAAGTGTCACCCGCCGAGCAGATGCACGAGGGCTAGCGTGCTGCGGCCATCTCTGAAGATGCCACTTTGGGCGGCGGTCGGGCTTCCGGCCGCCGCCTATGTGCTACGAGGGATCCTGCGCGGGATGTACTTCGCTCCCGACCTACCGACTGACGCTGTCGTGGCGGGCGTCTGGATCCTCGTCGTCGCTGTCGCTGCCGCTGTCCGCGCGTCGTCCACGGACCGTAGCGGCGGCAAGCTGGCCGACGAGGTGGACGACCAGCACGGCACCGAAGGCCACTAGCGGAAGCAGTCCAAGGTCCATCCATGGGTCAAGCTCTGTGACTCCCGGCGCACCGGCGCCGCCCACAAGCGTCAACCAGCCACCCAGCGCCACGCCGATAGCCGCTCCCACCGCCCAGCCCGCTGCCCACATGAGCGCACGTCCAAGCGAGAACGGCTTCCCGCCACCCGCGACGAGCGCCATCATCTACTCCTTCTCGTATGGCTTGCCAACCGCGGCCGGACCCACTGCGCGTCCGATGACACCCGCAAGCACCACAACGGTCAACACGTAGGGCAGCATGAGGAAGAACTGGGGCGGGATGTTGATCTCGCCTCGGAAGATCTGCAGCTTGATCTGCAGCGCGTCTGCGAAACCGAAGAGCAGCGAGGCAAGATAGGACCCTACAGGCGTCCAATGGCCGAAGATGTTCGCGGCCAGGGCGATGAAGCCGCGGCCGTTGGTCATGTTCTCCGTGAAGCTGCCCACTTGCTCGAGCGTCAGGTTGGCGCCGGCCAGGCCCGCAAGACCACCGCTCATGAGGACCGCGACCCAGCGACCACGAACGACACTCAAACCGACGGTGTCGACGGCACGCGGGTGCTCGCCCAACGCCCTCAGGTGCAATCCCCAACGGGTACGGAACATGGCCCACTGCGCCACGATGGCGATGACGATAGTCATATAGACGATCGGCGTGTGTGACAGGAATATGCCGTTGATCCAGTTCCAGACGGTTGCAAGAAAGCCTCCGTCCGCAGCAGCGAACTTGAACACAGGTCGAAGCATCGCCGACGGATCAGTGGTACCGGGATGCCCGTACAAACGTTCCATCATGAATCCCGTGACGCCCAGTGCGAGGATGTTGATGGCGGTACCCGAGACGACCTGATCGGATCGCAGGTTGATGGATGCCAAAGCGTGCACCGCCGAGACGGCCACTCCGGACAAGACGGCCGCTATCACGCCAAGCCAGGGGTTGCCCGTTGCCAGGGTGATGACGGTGCCGAAAAACGCACCGACAAGCATCATGCCCTCAAGCGCGATGTTGACGACGCCGGAGCGCTCACAGATCGTGCCACCGATGGCAGCAAGCGCCAGCGGCGTGGCCATGCGAAGTGCGGAGGCGAACAAGTCAGGCGTGATGATGTCACCCAGCATGGCTCAACGCCTCCTTCTGACGACGCTTCACGAACCATTTGAAGATCTCCTCGGCGGCGACGAAGAAGATCACCAACGCCTGGATGATGAGGATGATCTTCTGCGGCACGTCTGCCTCCAGCTGCATCGTGCCTGCTCCGGCCGTCAGCCCTCCGAAGAGTATGGCAGCGGGAATGACGCCCAGCGGGTGGTTCTTGGCCAACAGGGCGACCGCGATGCCCGTGAAGCCGAATCCGGATGAGAACTGATCGAATATGCGGTAGTGCACCCCCATCACCTCGACGGCGCCCGCCAATCCGGCGAACGCACCCGAGATGCACAGAGCCTTGACCGTCGTCCATTGCACGGATATTCCACCGGTCTCCGACGCCCAGGGGTTGAAACCCACTGCACGGTTCTCAAAGCCCAGGGTCGTGTACTTGAGTATGAACCAGACGAACAGGGCGGCTATGAGAGCGACCACTATGCCCAGGTGCGCCCGCCCTAGATTCAGAAACGAGAGAGCATCCAACGTGGACTCCCCGAACAACGTCTGGATACGGGGAAGCTGAGCACCGGTTGGCAGGGCCACAGTCTGCGGGATCTGCCCCGGGGCCTTCAGCGGACCGACGACCAGCCACGAGACTATGTAGCGGGCGATGTAGCTGAACATCATCGTCGTGATGACCTCATGCGCACCCACCCGGGCTTTCAAGATGGCCGGTACGAATGCCCAGGCCGCCCCGGCGAGCATAGAGGCGAGAAGAAGCATCGGCACCATGATGACCCAGGGCAGACCGGTGACGGTCACGCCAAGCCAGGCTACAGCCAGTCCACCCATGAACAACTGGCCTTCGGCGCCGATGTTGAACAGATTGGCCCGAAACCCGTATGCCAACGCAAGACCGGTGAGTATGAGCGGCGTCGATCGGAGCAGCGTATCCCCGATCTGCTTCGGGCCACCAAAAGAGCCTTTGAACAATGCCGCAAAAGCAGCCACAGGGTCGTACCCCGAGGTCCACATGATCACAGACCCTACAATGATCGCCAGAACGACCGAGGCCAGTGGAATGCCCACCTTCTGGGCGACCGACATCCATGCCTTTTGGGCAGGCAGCGTCTCCCTTGTCTCGCTCATGAGTCTCCCTCAGTCATCTCGACATGCTCTGCTTCGCCATCCAGCTTCGAACCTCCGCCACCTGTCATGTAGTAGCCAAGCGTCTCCTCGTCCACCTCGTCAACCGTGAACTCGCGTACGATGCGGCCTTCATAGATAACGAGGATCCGATCCGCCAGCGACAGCACTTCTTCCAGCTCCAGGCTGACCAGCAAGACCGCCTTACCGCTCTCTCGCTCCGCCAGGATCTGCTTGTGAACGAACTCGATGGAGCCGACATCAAGACCTCGTGTCGGCTGCGCCGCAACAAGAAGCTCGGGGTTGCGGCCTATCTCACGGGCAACGACCACCTTCTGCTGATTGCCCCCGGACAGGTTGGATGCCAGCACGTGCCACGAAGGCGTGCGGACGTCGTAATCTTCGATGCGCTTCTCGGCGACCTTCGCGATGGCCGAAGGGTGCATTATCCCGTGGGATGCGAATGGCGGCAGTCGGTGGTCGCCTAGGATGAGGTTCTCCGCCAGGTCGAATTCAAGCACGAGTCCCCGCCGATGACGGTCCTCGGGAATGTGCGAGACGCCGGCCTCGATAGAGGCTCTTGCGGAGGCATGCGTGATATCGAGCCCTTTCAGCTGCAGGCTTCCAGAAGAGGGTCGTCGCAGCCCCACGATGGCTTCGACCAACTCGCGCTGCCCGTTGCCGCTGACTCCCGCGAGGGCGACTACCTCACCTCCGCAGACCGTGAAGGACACGCCCCGCACCGCCTCAAGACCCCTGTCGTCACGCACTTCGAGGTCGGTGACCTCAAGCACCTGCGCACCGCAGGTGGACGGGCCCTTCTGCACGCTCAAGACCACGTCACGTCCGACCATCATGCGGGCAAGACCCACATCATCGGTCTCCGACGGCTTCGTCTCCCCCACGACCTTGCCGTCGCGCATGACGACGATGCGGTCCGAGACGGACATCACTTCCTCGAGCTTATGTGTGATGAACACCACCGATAGTCCCTCGTCGACCAGGGAGCGGACGACCCGGAAGAGCTCCTTGACCTCTTGAGGCGTGAGGACGGCGGTGGGCTCGTCCAGGATGAGGACGCTCGCACCCTGATACAGGGCCTTCAAGATCTCAACGCGCTGTTGCATGCCCACCGAAAGATCCATGATCTTGGCATCAGGGTCGACCTTCAACCCGTAACGTGCGGATATCTCCTGGACCTTCTGACGCGCAGTGGCAAAATCGATGACGCCGAAACGTCCAGGCTCGCGGCCGAGGATGATGTTCTCGGTCACGGTCAACGGCTCCACCAGCATGAAGTGCTGGTGCACCATCCCGATTCCGAGGTCGATAGCCTGACGAGGAGATTTGATCTTGACCGTCTCGCCATTGACGAGTATCTGACCGCCGTCACTGGACATCAGCCCGTATACGACGTTCATCAGCGTGGACTTGCCAGCGCCGTTCTCCCCTAGCAGAGCAACGATCTCACCACGCTCGAGTTCGAGCGAGACTCGATCATTGGCTACGACACCAGGGAAGATCTTCGTGATCTCACGCAGTTCGAGTACCGGCATCAGCGGTCCTCTCGAATCGTCCTGACATCGACGTGAAGATGAGGGACGACTGGACGTACCAGCCGCCCCTCATAGTGTAGCGCATCAGCGACAAGCTAGATGTCGCTGTAAGTGACGCCTACGGGGCCTCGGGAACTGTGACCGCACCGCTGATGATGTCCGTACGAGCGGATTCGACAGCGTCCTTGATCGCCTGAGGCACCTTGGTCTCAAAGTCGTGGTAAGGAGCGAGGTCGACGCCGCCCTCAGCAAGACCGAACACCTGGATCTGGCCACCGGGGAACGACCCGTCGACCATAGCCTTGATGGTCTCGTAGACTGCGTTGTCAACGCGCTTCATCATCGAAGTCAGCATGACGTCACCGGAGTCCGGGACCGTCAGGTACTGGTCAGCGTCAACGCCGATGAACAGCGCGCCCTTGTCCTTGCACGCCTCGATCGTACCCAGGCCTACTGCACCGGCCGCGGCATAGATGACATCTGCCTTCTGCTCGATCAGTGAGTAGCCGAGCTCCTTGCCCTTTGCGATGTCGGTGAAGTTGCCCGCATAGAGCGAGATGACCTTGACATCAGGATTGACGGACTTCGCACCGGCGATGAACCCAGCCTCGAACTTCTGGATCAACGGGATGTCCATGCCGCCGACGAAGCCGATCGTGTTGTCGCTGTTGAGCTTGCTGTCAAAGGAGTCCAGCGTGGCCAGACCGGCGACGACGCCGGCGAGGTAGCTACCTTCCTGCTCCTTGAAGTTCAGGCCAACAACGTTGCTCGGAACGGGATCGAAGAACTCATCCACGCCACCGAAATTCGTGTCCGGGTACATCGGCGCGACCTTGGCAACGGTATCGGTCATAAGGAAACCGACGGCAAAGATCGGGCTGTAGCCAGCAGTAGCAAGCTGGTCGATGTTGGACTCGTAGTCAGTGATCTCTCGAGAC
Organism: Coriobacteriia bacterium; assembly: GCA_041595875.1. Classification (GTDB taxonomy): domain Bacteria; phylum Actinomycetota; class Coriobacteriia; order Anaerosomatales; family Anaerosomataceae; genus UBA2279. The sequence continues at coordinate 18,554 of JBFHJN010000001.1, read as the reverse complement.
TCAAGCACTTCGATCTCAACGCCAAGCTCCTGCTCCGCGCGCTGAAGACCTTCGTATGACAAGTCGTTGAAGGACTTGTCACCCAGGCCGCCGACATCGGTGACCATAGCGGCCTTGATATCGGTCTTGGGCTCTTCGGTCGTCGGCTCTTCGGTCGTCGGCTCTTCGGTGTCGTCACTTGCACAACCAGGTACAAAAGCGACAAGCAGCGTCAGAGCCAGCAGTACTGCGATAGTAGATCTCCACTTACGATTCACGCTCGATCCGCCTCCTTGAAAAGACAACCGGCACACCCTATTCATTCTAACCCTCTCTGCATGCATCTAACACTGCTGTTCGTCTCTAATGACAGAATTTTCACCAAGTAACGCCCTATCTGAGCCGTGCCCTGGGGTGAGTAGAGAGGTACTCCTCCCTGATATGGGTGCGATCCACGTGCGTGTAGATCTGCGTCGTTGCGATATCAGCATGGCCGAGCATCTCCTGAAGCGCCCGCAGATCCGCTCCACCCTGCAGCATATGCGTCGCAAACGAGTGCCGCAGCGTGTGCGGATGCAACTCGAGCCCCATCAGACCACCGTAGCGTCGCACCATGACAAAGACAGCCTGCCGCGTCAGTCGTTGACCTCGCTGGTTGAGCAGCAGTGCCGAAGGGTCTTGTCGCAGAGTGGCTTTCTTGGCGCGCAGGTACGGACGCCCATGTTCCAGATACTCGCGCAAAGCCAGATCCGCCGCCCCGCCAACAGGAACCAGCCGTTCCTTGCTCCCCTTGCCGAATACACGCACGAACCCTGAGTCCGGATCGAGGTCGGAGACATCCAGTCCCACAAGCTCACTCACACGCATGCCGCAGCCGTAGAGGACCTCGAGCATGCAGCGATCCCTGTATCCAACCGGCCCCTGAGGAAAGGGCTGCGAAAGCAGCTTGTCCGCCTCGGCCACCGAGATCACATCCGGAAGGCGCTCGGGCACCTTGGGGAGCGGCAACAACGCGGTAGGCAGAGAGTCGGTGATCCCCTCTCGGACAAGGAACTTGTGGTAGCTCTTCACGGCCGAGACCTTGCGCTCCACGCTGGCCGGCGCCAACCCCTCGGCCCGTAGCGTGCGCACAAAAGCGCTCAGATCCTCCCGGCCGGCACGGGACAGCTCATTGACGCCGCGGGCGCCCAGCAACGCGGCGTACTGGGTCAGGTCGCGACGATACGCCTCGATGGTGAGCGGAGACGCCCCACGCTCGACGGCAAGATGGCCGAGAAACTCCTCGATAGTAGGATCCATGGGTCGATTATCGCACCACTGGCGGGTTTCACCAGCTTGAAGCGCAAAAAGGGCGACCCGAGGGCCGCCCTTTGCGTTCGATGTCGCGATACGCTAGATCAGACGATCGAGCGGAGTGTAGTTCATGCCGTGCGCGTCGGCGACGGGCTTGTAGGTGATCTTGCCGTCGAGGACGTTGACGCCCTTGGCCAGCGCTGCGTCGTCGGTGACCGCCTGCTGCCAACCCTTGTTGGCGATGGCCAGACCGTAGCGGAGCGTCGCGTTGGTGAGCGCCACCGTCGAGGTGTTGGGAACCGCACCCGGCATGTTCGCAACACCGTAGTGCAGCACGCCATCGACGAAGAACGTGGGCTCCGCATGCGTCGTTGCGTGCGTGGTCTCGATGCAACCGCCCTGGTCGACGGATACGTCAACCACAACAGAGCCGCGCTTCATACTGGGGAGCATGTCCTTGGTCACCAGGTACGGAGTCTTGGCACCCGGAAGCAGGACGGCACCTATCACGAGGTCCGCCTCGAACACCGCATTCTCGATGTTGTGCTTGCTGGAGTAGATAGTGCGCATCCGGTTGCCCCAGATCTCGTCGAGGTAACGCAGACGGTCAAGGTTGACATCCATGATCGTGACATCCGCGCCCATGCCCATCGCGACGTATGCGGCATTCGTGCCGACGACACCACCGCCGAGAACGACGACCTTTGCCGGGTACGTGCCGGGAACGCCACCCATGAGGACACCGCGTCCGCCGTTCGGCTTCTGCAGATAGGCTGCACCAACCTGTGCGGCCATGCGACCGGCGACCTCGGACATCGGCGCCAGCAACGGAAGGGAACGGTTGGGGAGCTCGACGGTCTCGTATGCGATGCAGACGGCGCCCGACTTGATGAGGCCCTGAGTCTGCTCAAGGTCTGGAGCAAGGTGCAGATAAGTGTAGAGGATCTGGCCGGGGCGCAGACGTGCGATCTCGACGGCCTGGGGCTCTTTGACCTTCACGATCATGTCTGCGCGAGCGAAGATCTCCTCGGCAGAATCGATGATCTCGGCACCAGCAGCAAGATACTCATCATCGGCGAAAGAAGAACCCTCCCCCGCAGACTTCTCCACGAGGACAGTATGACCATGCGCCACGAACTCGCGCGCACCACCCGGGGTCATGCCTACCCGGAACTCGTTGTTCTTGATCTCCTTTGGCACACCGATAATCACGTTCGTCTCCTCAGCTCAGGATTACCATACATTGACGTGCATACGCGATGCGGTCAACGGCATCGAGCGCCGTATACTTTGACCACATGAGAACCCTGGTAAGTGTATCCCAGCCGCACACCTGGCACCAGTCGGAACCTACGATATCCGGGCCGCTGCCGCACAACCTGCAGCGACTGCCGCGGCAAAGAACACCGGGTCGTCTTCAACCCCCCTGCCCATCGAGCGCATGCTGATGCCACGCGTGTCGGGCATGCCACCGATCTCCACATGCTCAACGTGGTGCTTCTCGGCGATCATATCGGCTGCAAGGGCGCTGACCATCCCGTCGGTCGTAGACGATTCCAGCTCCGGCACCGGTACGACCACCCTCACCAGCGCGATCTTCCCAAGAGCGGTAAGCGTGTGGTGACTGACCCCCTGGTGCCTGGGTCTGGAATCAGCGGACGAGACCCGCAAGCAGGCCACGGGCACGCCTCCCAGCGACCCCACGGCGTTCATGGCCTCCCCCTGCGCGACCCCACCGTGTCCGAACGGAGTGGCGGTACCCACCACGCCCGGCCCTATGGCCACCACGGCCACATCTGCTCCGACAACATGGCGCGCAGCAAGGAGCGCCGAGTGAAGATTGACCGCTTCGATGTCCCCGCCGAAGGCCTGACCGGAGGTGATCGTCGCGTCGACGAGTCCTGCCGCGGTCATACGGCTGACGACTTGCGAAAGCGCCAGAGGAAGCGCAGCTCCGTCGGTCATGACGTAGGCGACGCGCGCCTCAGGACGAGCCCGCTTGACAGCGGCGGCCACAGGAAGGACCTGGCTATGCAGGCCACAACAGACCACCGGCATCCCGTCCAGCGTAGTGGCATGGGCCATCGTATCGTGGTGAGGACTCCCCTGCTCCTCGACCGAAAGCACGTCACGTTGCAGGGGTGTATAGCGGAGCTTCATGATGTGACCCGCCGAGGGGTCATCAAGCACGACGCCCCGGGTTCCCCGGGCGACAACCAGATGGTCGCCACCGGTTCCCAGACCGAGGTCTACGGCCGTGGTGTTGACCAACACGCGGTCGCCCCGGGCGCAGCGGCCGCTGAGCGTCGTGTAACACAGGGCCTGCGGCCCGGACTCGCCCTCGTCAAGCAATACATCCAGACGCTGGATTCCTTCCAGGTCCTGCACGATCTTGCCGACGGTCGCCCAGACCAGACGCATTGCTATCCCACCGCACGGAGGACGACTGCCTCCAGCAGGTCGGCAAGCAGCCCGAGCTGACGAAGGTCAAGACTCTCGTCCACGCTGTGAACGTCGGTCATGCCGCTTGATAGGACGATGGTCGGCACGCCTTTCGCCGAGAGGATGTTGCCATCACTGCCCCCACCGGTCCCGAACAGCCGCGCCGGGACACCGATATCGGCACAGGCTTCGGTCACCAGGGATATCTCGGGTGAATCATCGTCAAAGCGGAAGCCCTCATACTCCAGGACCCACTCCACATCAACGGTGCCGCCCATCTGCTCCGCGGCACTGCGCATCGCCAGATCCATCGAATCACGGACGGCGCCTGCGCGAGCGTGACTGAGCGAACGACACTCGCCCGTCACGACGCACGAGGGCGCGACCACGTTGGTGGCTGAACCGCCGACTATCGTGCCGATATTCGAGGTCGTCTCGGCGTCCAAGCGTCCAAGCTCCATCGCGGCTATGGCACGCGATGCCATGATGACCGCCGAGACGCCACGCTCAGGCTCCACACCCGCGTGCGACGCCCGACCGTTGAAGGTAGCCTGGAAGGTGTAGTGGGTCGGAGCCGCGGTCACAACGCCGCCCACATCCCCGGCAGCGTCCAGGACAAGACACAGGTCGCCAACCAGTTCGTCTGCGCTCATCGCCTTGGCGCCAAGCAGTGCGCTCTCCTCGCCCACAGTCATCAACACGCGTACCTCTGCGTGCTTCTCGCCGTTTTGCGCGAGGCGCTGCATGAGCTCGATGATCGCAGCGACCCCCGACTTATCGTCACCGCCCAGGATGGTGTCGCCGGACGAGTACACAACACCATCGCGCACTACCGGCTCGACACCGCGGCACGGCTCGACGCAGTCCATGTGCGCCGAGAAGACCAAAGTCTTGCCGGGAGCGGTCGCCGGGAGCACCGCAATGAGGTTGCCGGTATCAGAGCCCGTTTGCGCTTGCGTATCGTCGAAACGAACAGTGCATCCTGCGTCGCTAAGAGCCGCAGCGACGTAGCGTGCGACCTCGCTCTCGTGGCCGGACGGGCTGTCTATGCGGACGAGATCCAGGAACGTCTGGGTGAGACGATCGGTCACTGCTACCCCTTCCGGGCTTTGCGATACTCGGTCGCCGCGCCGATGAAGTCACGGAAAAGCGGCGCCGGCCTTGTGGGGCGGCTCTTGAATTCGGGGTGGCCCTGATTGCCCAGGAACCAGGGGTGGTCGGGCAGCTCCACCATCTCGACAAGCTTGTCGTCAGGAGACACGCCCGAGATGACGAGGCCGGCATCCACCAACTGCTGACGGTACGCGTTGTTGACCTCGAAACGATGGCGATGACGCTCGTATATGACTTCCTCGCCATATGCTGCGAAGCCCTTGGTGTCAGGAACCACCTTGCACGGGTACGCGCCCAGGCGCATCGTTCCGCCCATATCGCTCACATCATGCTGGTCGCGCATGAGGTCGATGACCGGATGTGGCGACACCGCGTCGAACTCCGCCGAGTTCGCATCCTCAAGACCGGCCACGTGACGGGCGAACTCGACGACTGCCACTTGCAGACCAAGGCAGATCCCGAAGTACGGGACCTTGTTCTCCCGGGCATAGCGCGCGGCGCGCACCTTGCCCTCGATGCCACGGATCCCGAAGCCGCCCGGCACCAGGATGCCGTCCATCTCGGAGAGCACCTGGTCGACCTCTTCAGGAGTGAGCGACTCCGCGTCGACCCAGTGCAGATTGACCTCGTGGCCATGGAAGATGCCCGCGTGATCAAGCGCTTCCGCCACCGAGAGATACGCATCGGGCAGCTGGACGTACTTGCCCACCAGAGCGATATCGACCGTGTTGGTGAGCGACTGGCTGCTTCCCACGAACTTCTGCCATTCACTGATGTCGAACTCGCCGCACTCAAGGTCGAGGCGCTCGATGACCATGCTGTCCAGTCCCTGCTCATGAAGCTTGAGCGGCACCTCATAGATGGAGGCCGCGTCCTGCGCCGAGACGACCGCTTTGGGATCGACGTCGCAGAACAGGCCGATCTTACGGCGGATGCCCGCGTCTATGGGGCGATCCGACCGGCACACGATGAAGTCAGGCTGTATACCGATGGAGCGCAGCTCCTTGACCGAGTGCTGGGTCGGCTTGGTCTTGAGCTCTGCGCTGGCTGCGATGTAGGGCACGAGGGTCACGTGGATGTAGCAGACGTTCTCGCGACCCTGGTCTTTGCGCAACTGACGGATAGCCTCAAGGAACGGCAGCGACTCGATGTCGCCGACGGTGCCGCCGACCTCGGTGATGATGACGTCGGGCTGGGTCTGCTCGGCAAGGCGCTTGATCCGCTCCTTGATCTCGTTGGTCACATGAGGGATGACCTGCACGGTCGCACCCAGATAGTCGCCTCGGCGCTCCTTGGTGACGATCGTCTGATACACCGAGCCGGCAGTGACGTTGCAGTCACGCGCCAAAGACTCGTCGATGAAGCGCTCGTAGTGGCCGAGGTCGAGGTCGGTCTCTCCCCCGTCATCGGTCACGAAGACCTCGCCGTGCTGGAAAGGACTCATCGTGCCGGGGTCGACATTGAGATAGGGGTCGAGCTTTTGGATGGTCACCTTCAGTCCACGGGACTTAAGCAAACGACCAAGCGATGCCGCAGTGATTCCCTTGCCAAGCGAACTGACAACGCCTCCCGTGACGAAGATATGTTTTGCCATACGGTCCTCGTGCCTCCCTATGCCTCGAATCCTTGCCGATATGATACCGCGCCCTGCTGACGAGGGCGCGGGTTGTTCCTATGTGTCTATCGTATCCGGCTCCTGCGTCACACTACCGCGCGCAGCATCCGCATCACCCGGAGGCAAGGACTGGTCGCCTTCTGTGTCCTTCAGTCTGCCGAGAGAGTCCATCCACCGCAACACGGGTGTACGCTCGATCACGGTCGAGAACGATATCCGTTCCGACGCGAGATTCAGCAGGAGCAGCAGTGCCGCAGCCACTCCGAATCCCCAGAGCGGCAGCACGCCCACCAGCAGAAAGCCCACAACTGCTCCAAGGACGTTGGAGCCTGCGTCCCCGAGCATGCCCTGCTCGCCAAGGTCGTATCGCCAGACGGCCAGGACCGGCCCGAGGAACATCAGCAGACTAGCCACGATCATGGTCGTCCACTCGACGGAGCTGATAGCGGACGCGGCACCCACCGTATCCCCTATGCCGGCGGCGAACTCCGAGTACCCACGCATTATAGTGACGGCAAAAGCGGTCCCTAGCGGGACGATGAACAGGACGTAGGACTTGAGGGCCCGTCCGGGACGAAGGTCCAGCAGATTGAACAAGTTGGTGGACAGCCCGATCACCAATGTGGCCAGTATCCACGCCCCGATGCGCATGAAGGTGCTGGCGGTGTCAGAAGCCCCCGTCTCGACCACGCGGGCGCTGGCGGACCAACCGTAGAAGACCGAGACCAGACCCACGCCGAACAGCTTCAATGAGCCCGAGGTCATCCGTCCCACCCGGAATGCACGAAGATGGCCCCTGAAACCCTTGTGGCCGCTCGTCCCGAACGCGTCATCGATCAGCCCGAACGCGAATGCGAAGGCGACCAGAAGGAGCGGCATACCACTGAACACCACGCCGAGCGCGCCTGAATACAGATGGAAGAGCGCATCGGGAGCCTCGGGAAAGACACTGCCGACGGCCTCCAGGACAGCACGCATCGCCATGATGCCCACCGCCCACACGACCCAGCTGAGGCCGAGTCCAAGAAAGACCGGCCTGCCCCGGAAGTTCTGCATCGTGCGGCCCTCGGCAAGTGATGGCACGAGCGCCCTCATCGCCACAGAAGGCAGCACCCATGCCACGATCGCCGCAAGGACGAGGGTGACCGCATCGGCATAGAGCGGGCTCACGCTGTCTCACCCTGCTCCGCGGCGGCGTCGCTGAGCATCAGGTACAGGATGCTCCCTGCCACATACAGCATGACAAGGGCAGGGATCACTATCCCTGAGTCCTCCGTGAAGTAGCCGACCAGACTGCCTATGAGCGCGGCGGTCATCGCTATGCCGAAATTGGGGTACTTGTTGAGCGCATCGGCGAAATCGCCATGCGGACGCCAGCGCATATATGCGAGGAAGCCGAGAATGGCGAACAGTAGATACGACCAGTTCGACGCGCGCAAGACGCGCATGTTCGTCTCGGCTTTTCGGGCGACGATCGTCCATAGCGCGCTCACGCCGCCTTCTTCCGCGCTCTCCCACGCGCGGCCAAGATGCGTCTGGCCGCCGTCGCCGGCATCCGAGAGGTCGTAGATAGAGAACAGCCCGACGATGACCACGACGCTCAGCACTCCAAGAAGCGCCATCTTCCAGGTCACCTTGTGTCCGTTCATCTGAAGCCACGCAATGCCGAAGGCAGCAAAACCCCATGCGGCAACGCCCACGTTCGCGCCCCAAAACGGCGCAGCTGTGACAGCGACGACGAGCAGAGCGAACAAGGGAAGGACCCACTGCTTCACCGGAGCGACCCAGCGGGCCTCTCGGAAGTGATCGAACATCAACGCGACGCCAACGAGCCCACCGCCCACGAGGATGCTCGCGCCCTCGTTGCCGATCCCGTAGTAGCGCGCACCCCACAACGGGGAGTAGCTGAACAGTCCCGAGAAGGAGAGCGGCGCACCAAGCAGCTGGTCGATGATGAGCACGAACGCCGTCACGAGCCCAACGGCGCCGGCGGCGAGAGCGGACCCGAAGCGTCGCGCCAAGACCATCGCACCAAGCCATAGAACCGCCGAGACGCCCACCAGCAACAGGAGGACCAGCGACGGTGAGTCCGGCCTTGGCACGACGAGGTACATCAGCGTCGCAGAAACGGGGACGCACAGCATGAACAACAGCCCGTTACGCAACAAAGAGAACACCTTGTGTGCCCACGCCGGACGGCGGCGTTTGATGCGTAGCATGAAGAACGTCCCTACGAGCAGGAGCGCTATCGTGATCCCGATGTAGGTGTTGGTGACCGTCAGGCGCACAGTGTCCACGGCGACCGCCATCGTGTTGAGCGACTCGAGCTCAGTGACCCTGTCATCCAGCGACAGGCTCGAGCCGTCCGAGCTGATCGCGTTACCGAGCATCGCCACAGACCGATCGATGCCAAGCTCGGCAAGGACGGTTGGCGCGATATCGAGTTCCGGTGTTATGCCGACCCTGTGAGTGGAAGGTGTCGTGATGACGCCCTTCCATCCGTCGCCGCTCACGATGAGCGGCGCAAAGCCGACCGGACCGGACTCCGGCGTCTCCGGTATCTGGGACAGCACGATCAACGTGGCGTCGGCAGGCAGGCTGTCACGGACCATCCCGACGATCTGATCCGTCTTGACGTTCGCCTTCACGCGATGCTCCACTGCGACATCATCAGTCACATCTGTCGCGAATCTCTGAGCGCGCTCTGCATCGCCGGGGTCGACGACCACAAGCCCCGGACCACCATCGGTTGCGACACCGCGAACTGCGCTCGCAAAGGTGAAACGCATCACTTCCACGTCGGTAGACACGCCGTACGGCGCGTCAGGATCGCTCATGAGCAGCTTGGCCGAGACATCGCCGTAATCGACAAGCCCTTCGCTGTCCATCGCCACAAGCGCGGCCGGCCGGCTCTGCCATGTCTGACGGACCTCATAACCGTAATCGGAGTTGCCCAGAGCAGCCGTAGCGCCGCCTGCGTCATGGATCGCCTGACCGAGCGCACCGATCTGCGTATCCAGAGTCTGTGATTCGTTCGCGCGCTGTATCCTGGGCAGGCCGAGGAACACAACAGCGCTGTCTCCCGGGTTCCGCCCCATGAACCGGTCGTAGGCGTCTGCAGCGTCGCCTACTTCGTAGTGCTCGGTCACAGAGTAAGCTGCAGGAGCGCTGGCGTCAGACGCCGATGAGGACGATGCCGAGATGGTCAACGCCGCATGCGTCTGCGTGACGGTGCTGGTGAACCGGGCGCTCGCGCGAGTGTTCAGGTTGCCGATGGCGCCTTCACGCGCCAACTCGCTCGTCTCGGGCATCGTGCCGCCCAACACGTCTTGCCACGTCAGGTATGGCGCCAGGACGATGACGACCAGGCCGGAAGGCTCGGTCTCCGTACCGGTCGATGCGGACGCACCCACGACAGGGAGCATCAGCAGGGCCACCATAGCCACCGCTAGCAGTTTGACCGTGCGTTTCATATAACCTCCAACGGCAACCACATACCCGCAGGGCATACGTCTACCGTCATGTCGAAGAACGGGGAACAAATCCGGATCCGGCGCCAGATGGCTGCCCGGGCATTCGGGGTGCCCGTTGTGTAGTATACCGAATCCCTACAGCAGGAAGCACGCCGTACGGTGACGGGTCGGTGTCAGCTACACTATGAGCGTCCGATCGTCCGAGGAGGCTCTCATAGCAACACCATCCGTAGCGAGATCGACGGCCACGATGTCGATCTCCACCGCGATATCGCGGATCACCGGTTTCGCCAGATCCTGGGCGATGGCCTATGCCCTGGGCGTGACGCTTGTCTCCTCCTCCTACAGCATCGCGAACAACATCCCCAACATGATCTTCGAGCTCATGGCCGGCGGTGTGCTCTCCAGCGTGTTCATCCCGCTGTTCATCGAACGGATGCAGCGGGACGGAGAGGAAGACGCCTGGCGCTTCGCAAGCTACCTGTTCAACATCATCGTTCTCATACTCGGTGTGGTAGCAGTCGTGGGCACGATCTGGGCAGAACCGTTCGTACGCACCCAGACTTTCCTGATCTCTGCCGAGAAAGCCGAACTCGCCGTCTACTTCTTCCGCTTCTTCGCGATCCAGATAGTGTTCTACGGCGCGGGCATGGTGTTCACAGGAGTGCTGAACAGCTATCGCAAGTTCCTTGCTCCGGCGGTGGCGCCTATCTTCAACAACATCGTGGTCATCATCACGATGCTCGGGTTCTATGTCCCGTTCCGCGACACCAACCCGGAGATGGCCAAGATCGGCCTCGCCATAGGCACTACTCTTGGCGTGCTCGTCATGACGCTCATCCAGATCCCCAGCCTCATCAAGCTGGGTGTCCGATACACCCCGAAGATCGACTGGCACCATCCCGCGCTGCACAAGATCGTGACGAAGATCGGCCCGACGTTCGTGTACGTCATCATCAACCTCATCGGGGTGTCCTTCCGCAACGCGTACGCGTTCCAGGCAAGCGACACCGGGCCGGCGGTCTTGCAGTACGCCTGGATGTTCTACCAACTCCCCTACGGCATCTTCGCGGTCGCGCTGGCCACCGCGATCTTCCCTGAACTAGCCGAGAGAGCCGACCGCGGCGACTGGGACGCGTTCAAGACCACCTTCTCAAAAGGCTTCCGGGCCACCGGGGTCATCATCATCCCGCTCGCCGCTATGTTGATCGCACTCGCGTCGCCCTTGATCACTCTCTACGTCTTCGGACGCTTCACGTCTGCGGACGTACCGCTTGTCTCGGAGATACTGGTCTGGTGGGCGGCCGGGCTTTTCTTCTACGCCGGGTACATGTACGTGCTCAAGACGTTCTACTCGATGCAAGACACCAAGACCCCTATGATCACAAACGCGCTGACGACGGTGCTGCAGGTGTCGCTGTACGCAGGGCTGACCGTGGGGATCGGCACGTGGGAGGGCCTGGGGCTCAAGGGTATCCCGATCGCCGACGGTGTCTTCTTCATCGTGCACCTTGCCATCCTTGCGCTCATTTTGCGCAAACGTATCGGAGGATACGACTTCAGGGGTATCGCCTGGAGCCTAGGCCGCGTCCTCGCGGCATCCGTTCTGGGCGGACTGGCTGCCATCGGCATCATGGACCTCACAGGTGGTCTGGCGGCGCTTCGTCTGGGCTTCGTGGCTCAGCTTGCGATCGCCGGGACCGTAGGTCTGACTGTGGCCTACGGCCTCGCCTGGGCCATGCGGGTGCCAGAGGTGTATCTCGTATTCAGCAAGATAGCTGGCCGCTTCGGCGGTCGTAGGGAGGCATCGTGAGCGTCATCGCCCTCATCCCCGCGTTCAATGAATCTGAACGCATTACGGCAACCGTCAAGTCGGCGATGGAGATAGCGGGCGTGGACCGCGTCGTGGTGGTGGACGACGCCTCAAGCGACGACACCTCCGCACGAGCACGCGCCGCGGGCGCCGAGGTCCTCACGCTTCCGTCGAACCTGGGCAAGGGAGCCGCACTGGATGCCGGGCTTTCCCACGTGGCCCAGGACGCCGACATCCTGCTGCTGCTGGACGGCGACCTGGCCGAGACCGCCTTCGAGGGCGAGTCCTTGCTCGCGCCTGTCGTGAGCGGCGAAGCCGACATGACGATAGCCACGTTCCCCCGCCCTGTCGGCAAGGCCGGATTCGGCCTGGTGAAGGGGCTCGCACGTTTTGGCATCGCGCGAATGGGTGGCGGCTTTCTTGCCGAGGCACCACTGTCCGGACAAAGAGCGCTCTCCCGAGACGCGTGGACCCGCGTCACGCCGTTTGCCTTCGGATATGGCGTGGAGGTCGCACTGACCATACGTGCCCTGCGTAGCGGCCTTACGGTCCTGGAAGTACCGACAACGATGTCTCACGCGGCCACGGGCAGAGACCTATCCGGGTTCATGCATCGAGGTCGACAGTTCGCGCACGTCCTGCGCGCATTGATCCGCCTGGCTTTCGAGCGCACGCCGCCTCGCGACTAGGAAGCCTCGGGCACCGTGCTCAACTCGGGGAAGACGCTGTCCGCACCGTCACGGATCCCGAAGTAGCCCGTCGAACGTCCGGCAAGCACCCAGGCGAGTGACACAGCACCCTGCGGGCTTGAGACATCGTCAACCGCCGAGAGCCCCGCCGCCGTCGCTGCTTCCACAACGCCACTCACGCGGCTGCTCGCCTCAACGCCCGCTACCGGGAATCCAAGCTCTGACAGCCGTACGGCCAGCGCGATGCCGACCGGATCGGCGCTATCACCTGTGGACGCAAGCAAAGCCATGCAAGATATCGTCTGTGTGCCGTCGATGCTCTCCATCCCAAGCTGACCTGAGGTCACGAGGAGGTCGATCACCGGCCTGTCTTCATCAGGAGTCGTCAACTCATGTGCCAGCGCCCGGGCAACGGCATTGATGGGATCGATATCCTGGCTGTCCCAGGTGGCCGAGTCCTCTCCGGAAGACGCGAACAGAGCAGCGTTCAACGCCTCGGCGTCGATCTCATCCAGCCCGAACGAAGCGTTCTCGGCAGTCAGCACCATGGGGATCCCGCCGGCCTGCTCGATGATCGATGTCGTGGCTGCAAGTCCGTCCGCCCGCCCGGTACTGGACAACACAAGCACCGTCTGGCCTTCCAGCGCGCCACTCACGATGACCGGCACCGCATCGGTGGCAAACAGCCGGTCGCGCTCCAGGCCCTCGCGTAGATCTGCGTTGTCCTGCCGTAGATCCGAGAACTCCTGCTGGAGGTCGTTGACGATCTGCGTGCCCTGGTTGGTCAAGACGCCACGCTCGACCACCACCGTGCCGAGCAGCAGCCCGACCGAAAGCGCAAGGAAGACGGCAACTAGCGATGCTATGTGGTAACGGAGGTTGTACATTGGCCCTCCCGGGTCACAGTCCGATGGTCGTTCGGAGTCTCAGTATGAGCAGCATGACAAAACCCCTGGCCGAAGGCGAGATGAGGATGATCGTGGTGACCACGGTCAGCGCTGCACCGACCAGGTAGACCAGTTGAGCAGGCTTCACCGTGGCGCGCCACAGCTTGCTGACGCCCTTCGCGTCCACAAGACGGGGGCCGACTTTCAGTCGCACGAGGAACGTCGAGGCCATCCCCTTGCGTCCTTTGTCCAGGTATTCGACGAGGTTGGCATGCGTGCCCACGGCGACGATCAAGTCCGCCCCGGCTTCATGGGCAAGGAGCAGAGCGAGGTCCTCGCTGGTCGCGCTGAGCGGCCACGCAATCCCCTCCAACCCCAACTCGTCCAGTCGCTCCATACCCGGACAGCGGCCATCCGCATAAGCATGGACGATGAGCTGTGCACCGCTCGAAAGAGCTGCATCCGTCACAGAGTCCATATCGCCCACGATGATGTCGGGCATGAAGCCGGCCTCCATGATGGCGTCAGCACCGCCGTCCACTCCGATCAAGATGGGATGCATCTCTCGGATGTATGGCTTGAGCGCCTGGAGGTCTTCTTTGTAGTCATAGCCACGAACAGCCACAAGAACGTGTCTGCCGGCAATATCGACCTCGGTCTCCGGGATCCCCGTACCCTCGGTGAGAAGCGCCTTCTCCTTCTCAAGGAACTCGATGGTGTTGCGGGCGAAACGGTCGAGCTGCTCACCAAGGCCCGCCTTCGCGTCTTCCATGGCATGCTCTACAAGGTCGAAGGTCATGCGCGTCCCGCTGGCGACGACAACACCGTCTTTGAGGATGTTGTCATCCACGACCTCGATGTCATCACCGTCATGGATGGACTCGAACACCTCTTGCCCTACATGGTCTATCAGACGTACACCGCCACGAACGAGAAGAAGCGGCCCGACGTTGGGATACGCCCCCGAGATGGATGGGGCGGCATTGATGACCACTTCGACGCCGGTCTCGAGAAGCCCCTCGGCACTCACGCGATCCATGTCGATATGGTCGATGATGGCGATGTCGTTACGACCAAGACGCTTGACCAAGTCCTTGGTCCGCTTGTCCAGCCGAGCGGTGCCCGTAAAGCGCATATGGCTCCTTTCGCCTACCGCAATGACGCGGAGCAGGCGGTTCAGGTCCTTCGGACCCAGCGAGCAGCGAGTTTACCAGATTCCCCCCGCGGCCTCACAACAACGTTAGCGAGCCGATACCCGGTCCAGAAGCTCACGTGCATGAGCCACGCTGGCCTCCGACTCCTCACCTGAAAGCATCCTCGCTATCTCAGTGACCCGGCTATCGCCGTCAACCTCACGTGTACGAGTGACGGTTCGCCCGTCCTCCTCGGCTTTGAACACCACGATCTGACGCTCCGCAAAGGATGCCACCTGCGCCAGATGGGTGACCACCAGCACTTGCCTCCCGCTTGCCAAAGAGGATAGACGTTCCCCCACGGCTATCGCTGTAGCGCCACCGATTCCCGCATCCACCTCGTCGAATACGAGGACGGGCGTCTCGTCTGCGCCACCAAGAACGCCTTTCAGCGCCAGCATCACCCGGGACACCTCGCCCCCGGACGCGATCTTGGCCAGAGGACGTGCAGGATCACCGGCGCTGGCGCTGAACAGGAACTCCACCCGTTCAGGTCCGCTCTCCCTCCACTGCTCGAATGGCAGCTGAATTCTTTGGACCTCGAACACCGCCTTGGAGAGCGCAAGGTCCTGAGCCGCCTGGGTCAGCGCCGTCTCAAACGGAGTGGTGACGGAGTCACGGACGGCTATCAGGTCAGCGCCGGCGCTGCGGAGAGCGGATTCAGCCTGTGCCACACGCTCACGAGCCTCGGAAAGGCCCTCTTCTCCCGCATCCAGCATCGCAAGCTGCTGCTCGGCCTGGGTCTTCGTGCGCAGGACGTCATCAAGAGAGGGGCCGAACTTGCGCTTGAGAGCCGCTATGGCCGCAAGCCTGGATTCCGTGTCCTCCAGGGCACGGGGGTCATGCTCGACGCCCTCCGCATACTCTCGCAAACGACCGGCCAGGCTCTCCACGTCATCCGCAAGACGAAGCGCATCATCCCGCAGCTCATCGAACGCGGGGTCAAGCCCCGCTGCCGGACCAAGCAGACTCACCGCCTCGGCGAGAAGATCCACCGCGCCGGCCTCTCCTTTGAGCGCCTGATAGCCCGCAGCGGAAGCCGTGGTGAGGCGCTCACCGAATCGAAGCCTGGGCAACAGGGCCTCAAGCGCAGCATCCTCACCGGGCCTGGGCGAAACGCTCTCGATGTCACGGATCTGGAACTGCAGATAGTCTGCCTGCCGTTCGCGATCAGCTAGCGTCGCCTCAAGCGTCGCAACCTCCTGTTCAGCGCTCTTCAAAGCTGAATAGGCGTCGGCGTACGCAAGCAGGGCAAGACGGGCAGGCTCACCCGAGAACCTGTCGAGATAGCCGGCATGGTTGGCAGGCGAAAGCAGTGATTGATGGTCGTGCTGCCCGTGGAGATCGACCGCGGGTCCCAACAGCTCAGCGATAGCGCCGACCGTGGCCATCTCCCCGTCCACAGTGCATCGCGAACGACCCTCCGCGCTCACCCGGCGACGAACGAGCACCTCTCGGCCATCAAGGTCGAAACGACCTTCGACGACCGCTTCTTGAGACCCGCTGCGGACCAGGGTGGCGTCGGCCCGCTCACCCAGCAGCAACTTGAGGGCGCCGACCAGTACGGTCTTGCCTGCGCCGGTCTCACCGGTAAGGACGGTGAGCCCGGGACCAAACTCGATCCAGGCATCATCGACGAGCGCAAGATCTCGGACGTGCAGCTCAACAAGCACGGTCAGCTCCGAAGGAACGTCGTTGACAAGACATCATAGAAACCGCGGCCATCGAGGCGGAGAAGCCGTACGTCGTGCTCACCGACAACGATCCGCACACCGTCAAGCACTGTGCGACACGGCACCTGGTCGCCATCGATGGTGACACATGCATCGCTGCGTGCAGGATTGGGACATGTGATCTCAACAAGATCGCCGGGTGCGGCGACTATGGCCCGGGCACCGAGGGTGTGCGGCGCCACAGGCACGATCACCATCGCCCGTATGTCCGGGGAAACGAGCGGCCCGCCTGCGGAAAGCGAATAGGCCGTCGAACCTGTGGGGGTTGCGACGATGACACCGTCAGCCACATATCGCCCGACGATGACACCGTTCAGCTCCACCTGTATATCTATCGCCCTGCCAGCCGAACCTCGACCCACGAACACTTCGTTGAGCGCCTGGTAGACCCCCGCCTGGCGGCCACCGATATCGACCGTAGCCGAGAGAGTCTGGCGTCGTTCCACTTTGACTTCACCGGCAAGCGCAGAGGCGAGCGCCTCGGCGAGCTCCTCCCCGTCTGCTCCCGAAAGGAAGCCAAGCCGCCCGAGGTTGATCCCGAGAACGGGCGCCTCGATGTCGCCGAGCAAGTGCACCGCCTTCAGAATGGTACCGTCGCCACCCAGGGCTACGACGAGTCCCGGTTCGCCAAGCTCGACCCGGGAGACGCCGCGATCGAGAAGGCCGCACGCCCTGGCGTCCTCGGTCACAAGCACCGGTTCGTAGCCGCCGGCAGACAGGATCGTCGCCGCACGAACGGTCGCTTCTACCGATCTATGGTTGGCCGGGTTCGGCACCAGAAGTACGCGCACGTCACTCCCCTAACGTCTCATGGGCCTTGGCGACGACATCGCCGCAGTCGACATCCGTGTCGCCATCCGGCGCGATCCATGCCCAGAACTCTATGTTACCTTCGGGACCTTTGATAGGCGACCAGGTGAGACCACGGACGCCCCATCCTGCTTCGCGCACGGCTTCCACGACCGCTGCCAAGACGCTTTCGTGGACCGCGGGATCCCGCACGACCCCCTTCTTACCAACCCGACCTTTCCCGGCCTCAAACTGTGGCTTAACCAAAGCCACTACCGAACCGCCATCGGCGACGAGGGGGATGATGTTGGAGAGGATCTTGGAGAGCCCTATGAAGGACACATCGATCACCACCAGCTCGAACGGGGCGCCGATCTTGTCCACATCCACATGCCGGATATTCGTACGCTCGAATACCGCCACACGCGGATCTTGTCTCAACTCCCAGGCAAGCTGACCGTATCCGACGTCGACTGCCGCCACAGAGACAGCTCCACGCTTGAGCAGACAGTCCGTGAATCCTCCGGTCGATGCACCGACATCCAACGCCCTGAGTCCGACGACATCAAGCCCGAAGGCCTCCAGCGCTCCCTCAAGCTTGTGACCGCCCCGAGACACGAATCGTCTGGCCTCGGCGACTTCGATCGCCGCATCGTCAGCAACGACATGCCCGGCCTTCGTTACCGGATGTCCATCGACTTTGACTTCACCGGCAAGAACAGCGGCACGGGCCTTCTCACGTGATGCGAAGAACCCGCGATCAACGAGAGTGAGATCGATCCTTTTGCCGCGCATCTGCAAGGCCCTCCGTCGATTCCGTCGCGTCACCGTCATGGTCCATCAATCGGCCAAGCACGGCTCCCCGCACCCCTTCGGCAGTCAGGCCCAGCTCGCCCAGAAGTCGATCTGTCGCCCCGTGTGTCACGAAACAATCGGGTACGGCCAGGCGCAGCACCGGCGCGTCAGAGCCAAGATCGGACAGGCTCTCCAAAACGGCTGCTCCCATGCCCCCGATCACAGTGTTCTCCTCCAGAACGACGATGAGCTTATGCCGCGCTGCCTCAGCGACGGCCTGCATGTCGATGGGCTTGACCCAGCGCATGTTGACGACCGCGGCATCCACACCGTCTTCCGCAAGGAGCGCCGCAGCCTTCTCGGCAACGCCGACCATTCTGCCCAAAGCCAGAATCGAGATGTCAGCGCCCTCCCGCCTGATCTCTGCGCTGCCGGCTTCAAGAACGACCGGCGAAGACGGGAGCTTGACGCCGGAACCCTTGCCCCGTGGGTAACGGATCACCACCGGACCGTTGGTCGCAAGCGCCGTGTGAAGCATGTTGACCAGCTCGGCCTCATCGGCCGGAGCCATGATCGAGAGGTTGGGAACGGTGCGCAGGAAGCTCACGTCGAAGACCCCGTGGTGCGTGGGGCCGTCCTCGCCCACCAGTCCCGCACGATCCAACGCGAATATGACCGGTAGGTTCTGAAGCGCCACGTCCTCGATCACCTGATCGAACGCCCTCTGGATGAACGTGGAG